>CALWHN010000014.1 GCA_944380415.1 uncultured Clostridia bacterium
AATCCCGAATCAGCATGTCGGGGTGAATGCGTTCCCGGGTCTTGTACACACCGCCCGTCACGCCATGGGAGTTGG
The DNA here is from genome assembly GCA_944380415.1 of uncultured Clostridia bacterium. GTDB lineage: Bacteria > Bacillota > Clostridia > Christensenellales > UBA1242 > UMGS687. The sequence continues at coordinate 76 of CALWHN010000014.1, forward strand.
GGGGACCCAAAGCCGGTGAGCTAACCCGCAAGGGAGGCAGCCGTCTAAGGTAAAACCAATGACTGGGGTGAAGTCGTAACAAGGTAGCGGTATCGGAAGGTGCCGCTGGATCACCTCCTTTTAAAGAGTTTTTCTTTAAAGTCGACGCTAAAATTGAGTTATTCAATTTAGGTGGATTTGCCCTCAAAGGCAAATTAAAATTTAATTTTTATGCTTTTTAACAAAAAAGCAATAACCGAAAGTAGCTGAAATTATCAATGTTTATAATCAAAACTTTGCAATTTTTGAAATTAAAATGTAAATTAAAATAATGATTGACAAATCAAAACCCATTTCATATCTATTCAGAAATTTCAAGGAAATCGCTCCAGTTTTGGGGCGATTTTTTTATGCAATTTAAACAAAAAACTTAAAGAAAAATTTGAGTTAGAACTTGAGAAACTTTTCAAAAAACACTTGCAAAAAACAAGCTTTTGTGGTAACATTTAGCTGACTTGATTTAAGTACTTGTTTTTTGTTCAATAAAAAAACCGGTTATTCCTTGAAAGAGAGACTGTCCAAAAGGAGGTAGAAACGTGAACAAATATGAACTTCTCTACATCATTTCATCAAGCACATCCGACCAAGAAAAAGAAGAATTGGTTAAGAAAATTAATCAATTAATCGAAAGTAAAGGCGGAGAAATTGAGGGAACGGATAAGTGGGGAACAAGAAAATTCGCATATCCAATCGATTTTAAAAACGAAGGATACTATGTTCTTGTTAACTTTTCCATAAATCCAGAAATGATAAATGAAATCAACAATTTGATGAACATAACAGACAACGTAGTTCGCCAAATTTTTGTAAAAAAATAATTTTTAAGAGGTTTTTATGAATAAAGTTATTTTAATTGGAAATTTGACAAAAGACCCAGAACTTTCAACAACAACAAGCGGAATTTCTGTTTGCAGGTTTACTTTGGCTGTTTCAAGGCGTTTTGTAAGCGCAAATGGCGAGAGAGAAACAGATTTTATAAATATTGTTGTTTGGAGAGGGCAGGCAGAAAATTGCCATAAATATTTGAAAAAGGGAAGCAAGTGTGGCGTTGTTGGCGCAATTCAAACAAGAAGCTATGACGCTCAAGATGGTTCCAAAAGATATGTAACAGAAATTGTTGCAGACGAGGTTGAATTCATCTCTTCTTCAAGAGGGCAAGATGGCCAAGTTAAAGAAGCTCAAGTTGAAGATGTAACAGAACTTAAACCAATTGATGACGACAGCCTTCCATTTTAATTAAAAGGAGATTGATATGAGCGATAAAGTAGCAGGCGAAGAAAAGAAAAAGTTTAAAAAGCCTTCAAAGAAAAAGGTTTGCTTGTTCTGCCAAAATAAGGAAGAAAAAATTGACTACAAAGACGTAAACAAAATTAAAAAATATATAACCGAAAAGGGAAAAATTCTTCCAAGAAGGCAAACCGGCGTTTGTGCAAGACATCAGCGTGAACTTTCTCTTGCAATTAAACGCGCAAGAGTTATGGCGCTTTTGCCATTTAAAGCAGACTAATTTAAAAAAATATTTTAAAAAAACATAAAAAATTCAAAAAAAGCCCAATTTTTGGGCTTTTTTTATTAAAAAAATAAAAAAATTATGTTTTTCACGATTGTTTTTAATTAAATTTTATTTTTGACTAAAATTCAACAAGACCCTCAAAAAATTTGACTAAAAAATTTATTATATATATAATTATTTTAAATATATTGCGAAAAATAATTTGCAAAGGATTTTTTTGGGGGTGGACATGAAAGACAAAACCAAAGCTCAAAAGAACAACAAAGGAACTGAAAAGAAAAAGTTTTCAGTTTGGAAGGCTGCTTTAATAACGCTTGGAAGTGTTATTGCATTGGCCGGGATAATTTTTTTAATAATATTTTTAACTGGCGGATTTGACAATCCTCCAAAAAACCCAGAAAATATTTACTTTGCAGATGTTGTCGTCCAAGAAGATGGTTCAACAAGCTATGTCGCCCATGGTTCAAGCCCTTATGATGTCGAAGGAAATTTCAAGCTTGTTGTTTCAACGTCAACAGAAGAATTTAATCAAACAGGTTTGGAATTAAACTTCCCAAGCACGCAGACAAAATATTATTTAATGGAGGTTGATTTAGAGGACCAGGTTTCAGAAGCGTCAAGAGTTTTCTATGCTTTTGATGAATATGGAAACAGAATAAAATTCGCTTCCTGCGGCCAAGCTCAAGCGACGCACATTACAAACGGAGTTGTTATTGTTCCAAGATACGTTTCAATTAACAGCCAGTTTGATGTTTTGGCTGTAATTGCACCTGACGATTTGAATTCGGAAATAACAGCGGAAACCAAGCTTTACAATGTTGGTGGCTACACCCAACTTATTGCTTCAAGCACAACAAATGTCTCAATTTCAAGCACATCGGCTTATATAAATGTTGACGTTCCTGTTGAGGGCTTTGAAGTTGTTGGAATAACAAAAAATGGATCCAACGAACAAGAACTTTCTGAGGCAAGTGGTTACATTGAGGTTTCAACCGAAAGTTTGTTCTCTGTAATTGCAAAAGTTACGCCATCTAGGGCAATTTACAAATATGGCAAAGACGGAACAAATGGAACAAGAGAATATAAAACAGTAATTTTCGATTTGGATGATGACGTCAACAACTCTGGCCAGAAAATCAATTTTGTAAACACGTCAAATGTTCCAATTGAAGATTCCTTTATGGAATATTCAAATGAAATAAGTTTTAATGGGCAATATACTCAGGGCGCAAGCTTTTTGACATATGCGCTAACGGGAAATGTCCGAATTTATGCAGGAATGTTTAAAACAGCTGCAGATGAAGATAAGGAAATTTTGTCTGGCGCTGCAACCATTAACGAAGTTTATAATGCAATGAATTTAATAGGTCTTAATACGGTTGCTAATTTTATGATTAAAGAAGTTGAGATAGATGGATTTACTGCAACTGAAGATTACAATAATGGAAATCCTCTTGGAATTGACATCAACAAACCAACTATAATCTATGCAAACAATCCAGATGCGCTTGCAAACCTTGGAATAACGATCAATTCTTCCCAGGGTTCTGCTCAAAACCACATAAGAAACATTTTAATTTCGCTTCAATTTATGATTGGAAACACTTGGTATGACGCAACAAGAATAAATGTTATTGGAGATCAAACAATTCCGGCGCTCTTCTCTCTCTATTCGTCAAATGAACTTGTAACCGGAGACGATTTGGGAATTGACGCGGGAAATTCTTATTATAATTTCAACTTTTACAGGCCAATTTACCTTTCAACATCAAATTTGAGCTATTGGGAGGTTTATGGAAGACCAGCTGCTGAAAACATTTCAGCATATGGAATTAGTTCAATTAGGATTTATGTTTGCTATCTCAGCCCAGATCAAGGGCTTATGCTTGACAATCAAGCATATGGCCCATATGAAATTGAAACAGAATTTAACGGCGTTGTCGATCCAATTTTAAGTTGGAATGACGGCGATTTGGGAACTAGCATTGAACTTGGAGTTGGCGAGTATAACGACAGAGTTTTTATAGGAAGTGGGAGCCAATTTGCAGAATATAACTCAATTGAAATTGAAAGTTTGGCAAATATTTCAAACATGGCTTCAAATCCAACCTACAAAGCAATTAGGTTCTTTATCTACAGCTCAAACCCAAACTTGGATCAATATTTGAATGTTTCAAGGTATAACGGGACAATTTCTGGCGTTTCTGGCGAATATATCTACGAAGTTTCGCCAAGTGCAAGTTCGCTTGTTATTTCATCTCTTGAAGAGGATTCAATTGCATTTAACTTGATTTTTGCTGTTGTTGAAGATGATGGAAGCGTTCCAACAATTAATGAAGATGGAACCTATAGAATTATAAGCCTTCCAACAAATTTAAACGGCCAGTTAATTTCAATTCCATTTAGAATTTCAAAGGTTATTGAAGATATTGAGGTTGGTTTCAGCCCGGTTGAAGAGGGTCAGGAAACAAGCCAAGTTTTCCCATATGGCGAGGGCGACCAAAGATTCTTCATTCTTCAAAACACACAAAACAACTTGTGGGCGGAAATTTCTGTTTCAAATGAAGAAGCTTCTCTCTTTAAGGCGGCGGCAAGAAATGGAGCAATTGTCATTAATTTAAATGAGAACTTCTACGTTTTAGTTGGCTCGCGCCAAGTTCCTTTAAACGAAGTTTTAACAACAATTTTCTCTAATTCAGACCCAGAAACGGCTTATTCATCAATTTTCAGTATTGAACAAGGCGCAACACAAACAACATTTAAAATCAAACTTTCAACAGCTTCTCTAAATTTTGATGAAAACGACGAAATTCAAACCAATCTGTCTTTGACATACACGCTTTCAGGCGACAATCTTCCTCCATCATACAGCGAAATAACTTCCAACAGCGAAAATTTCTATATTTACTCTGGGAAAGTTCAAAATGCTGAATTTGGAGACGGAGAAACAACAGAAACAGCAATTGAAGTTGACAAAACAGTTACACAGGGCGAAAACCCTCAATTTGGAATTTCATTCTCAAGAGGAGAGCTCTTGCTTTTAAATGTTGGCGGAAATTATTACTTAAAAGTCAACGTTGAAGGTTTTGGAATAAACGACACATACTCTGTCATTTCAAATGACTCAAGTGTTGTATCACTAAGCTGGGATGCGGCAATGTCAATGTATAGAATTAGCTTCTTGTCAAGCGGAAATGCAACATTGACGCTTTCGGTAAACTTCCCACACTCAAGTTTTGAAACAAAGCAAATAAGCGTTGTTGTAAGTTCAAACTACACGACAAATGCAGAATATGGCCTTCCAGAGAACAACCAAGAGCTTGGGATAATTTCATACAACCCGCAAATTGGCTATGAAATTTTGGGAAGAGAGGGCTATGAAATTTCATTCTATGATTTAATTAAAATTTTTGCAACGTCAAATAACGTTCAAACGGATATAACAACTCTTTTCTCATTTGCAGCAATTTACGACAATCCAGATGATTTTGAAAACAGGGTAACATTTGTTGAAAGTGATGGCAGCCTAACGGGAATTCGAATTGACAGAGATTTTGGCGCGGTTGCAAACTTGACAATTTCGGCCTCAAATCCAGAAATTGGCGTGACCTATTCATTTAGCATTGTGATAGAGCCAAACCATCAGCTCATAACCTCGGTAACAGACCAGGGCGCAGCTAAACCAGAAAATGCTCCGGTTGGGTCCTATGGCGTCTATTCTGAAAGCAGCATTGCCTTCAACAATTTTGGTCTATTTGCCTATTCTTTTGACACTGGGGCGTATACAACCTCTCTTGCAAAAACGCTTTATTTCACGCTGATTTTGAACGACGGAACAGAAATTTTGGCAACGGGAGATCTTGACGAAGGGCTTGTTTTCTCGGCGGGCGGCGCAACCATTGCAACTTTTGATGGAACGGTTTTAACATTTAGCGCAGGAATTAGCGGAGTCAACACCCTTAGAATTTCAGATTCACAAACCCCAGATTCCTTCGATTTGGTCTATGAAATTGTCTTCTGTGTTTCAGACAATATCGAGCTTTCAACCGAAGGAAATTCAGATGTTACAACAAGCCAAGAAGAAAATGACGGTGAAATGGTAACAGTTGTTAACTTAAACAACTATGAAAACTCGGTTTTGAATGACAGCACAATTTCAGTAGATAAACAAAACGGCCAAATAACATTTGGCTCAACAGGAATTGCATTGAACTTTGTTAGAGAATATGCCGCGCTTGCAACCTATCAAGGAACTTTCAAACTTGAAATTGAAAGTTCAAGCGCAAACGGAAACTTGACAATTGGCGGGGCAACAATTGAAACGGAAGTTCTGTTAAAGATAACATATGGAAGCGAAATAAACGGCGCTTTTGTTGGGAAGTCATTCTATATAAGGTTATATATAGCTCCTAATATAACTTTAAATAGTAATGCAACAACTGTAATTTACAATGGGAAACAATATGTTTCTCTCTACACAAGCCAAGCAACTTCCGGAGTTTACAACTGGTTTAACAGAGCAGGCGGAGAAATTAGCGGAATTTCCTTTGGAGAAATTGCACCTTCTGGAAGCGTTCTTTCGCTTGCAAGATTGTCGCCAAAAGTTGGAACAACAAACATAACTGTTGGAAACAGAAACTTTACAATTGAAAGAACGGAAGAAGGGCTTATAACAACCCAAATCGTTGTCTATTACACTTCTGCAGACGGAACAAGGGAAAATAAGGTTTTCAATGTTTTAATAACGCCATTCAACTGGAATGAATACATTCAACCAGGGGCGGAAGATGACTATAAAACAGAAGGGGGAGAGAATTTTGATAGGGCATCTTCAGATTTAAAAGAAGTTCTCTCTGGCGTATACCGTCAAACAATTGTTGGCGGAGAGGAGATCGATCTTCAATCTCACATTTTGGGTTCAACGCTTGGAACGCTAATTGGAAGCTCAACAACAAGAATAACATACAATCTCTACAGGGTTGAAGAGAGCGGCGAAACGCTCATGAACGCTGGTTGGGCATATGTTGGCTATGGCAGCGATGGAAGAATTAAACTTTTAACCCAGCCTGTTGCAGAAAACTTTAACTATCGAATTGAATTTACCTTCATAAGCCAAGCATCCGGGTTCCAAGATGCAACCTTTGTCTTTAACTATTATGTAACAGTTTCAACCGGGCAAAAAATTGAAATTGCCTATCCGTTCACAGATGGAACGCAAAGCTATCCATATGAAAACGGCCAAACAATTGACCAGATAATTTCTTCATTTAGCGGAAATTATAACGAAATGTTTGCAGACCCAACTCAAACCCACATGTTATATTACGATCAATTTGAAAACGGTCTTTACACAATTGATTTAAACTCAAGCCTTAGAAACTTTAATTCAAACAGCCCGTTTGTAAGTGTTTACAACCTTAAAAATGGAGTTTGGGAGCAAAAACTTCAAACAAACGCACAAAATTACAACAGAATTTCGTATTCTCTTTACAAAGTTTATTCAGACGGCCAGGAGATTACAGCAAATTTAAGTTCGTTTGTTTCCGTGTCGTCAGATGGAAAAATTGAAATTAAAGCTCAAAACTCTTCTCTTGGAATTATAATCAAGGCAACAACGCCAAACCTTTCTGAAAACTATTACAAAATCTTTGTTTCTCCTCGCGGTTCAGAAACTGTTTCGATTAGCCAAGGAGGGCAGTCGCAGGTTCTTGAAATGGGAGATGTAATTTCAATTTCAGATGGATTTAACTTGGGCCAATTTTCTGGCCAAGGGATTGGGCAGGATACGCTTAAGTTTGCAATAATTGACGAAACGGGAAGAATCCAAACCGAAAGCGACATGATTTACATAACAACTACTGAGCACGATGAAAATATTATCGTGGTTAAAACCTCGCCAAATCAACAGAGCGCAATTTTGGTTATCTACACGGAATCTCTTGGAACACTTGTTGAACTTGACTTGGTTGCAGACAGCGCAATCATAGTTTCTTATGACACGTCCAAGATAATTTATGGCGACAGCCAAGTTCTAATTTCAGATTTAATTTCTATTACAACTGATTATGGCGCAACCTATCTTGATAGCAAAAAATTAAATGCTTTAAATTATGCCGTTACAAGTCCAGATTCAACCGGAACGGTAACTTTGGGAAAGGCTTTGGAAAAGGACGAGTTGTTGTTCAACATAAGCCCTATTTCAAGCGTTAAAAACGTTGAGCTAACTCTTAACATTTGGGGAGACAACTTGCCGCAGTCAAGCGAGGACAACCCATGCACCCTTGTTTTAAGGTTGACAATCTATCCGCGCTTTGTTCCGGTAACTGGAGGAGAGCAAGATATTGTTGCAAATGACGGAAAAACCGAAATCGATATCTCTGACATATTCGATTTGGGCGCCTTTGCTCAAACGAAAAAGTATCAAGTTCTTAATTCCAGTGGAAAAACTGTTAGTGCGGGGTCTGAGGGCGCAGGAGATTACTATATAAACAGTTCCCATTCGCTTGTTTGGAATGATTCTACAAACGGAGTTTACTACGTTGTTGAAACGAGCCAAGAGTCTGGCGAGATTGTAGGCTTTAGAAAAGTTAGTGTTTCTGATGGAGAGGAAAGCATCTATCCTGTTTCAAGCTCCAGAACAAGCGTTAGATATCTTTCATCATGGACTTTAACTATCGACAGGAAAAATTCGACGCCTTCTGCTCCGGCAAGCGTTCGAAACGGCCTTTTCATAAACGAAATTGTTTGGGCCGAGGGCCACGCCGGCGCTTATGTCTTAACTTGGAGCGCAGATACATTAGGAACTGGTTACGATGTTGAACAAACAAACCTTGTCATTGTAAGCGATGACGGAAGCGCAGTTTATTACTCTTTCTCGGGCACAGCAAGCGGAATTAGCACGTCACCTTGGCCAGAAGAAAATTCCTATAAATATTCAATTTCCTACACGTGGGACGGCCTTGGAAACGAAGCCGTAACGATTTCGCCAACTCCGGGAACCTTGGGGTTTAAAGCTGAAGGCTCGGCAATGTCAATAACAAACTTCTTCACCGTTTCAACAACAAACATTGCAAGCGACAGAACAATTGTTATAACCGTTAGAATTTGGAAAGAAGTTGGCGGAAAGGTTGTTGGCGAAACCGTTTCTGGAACATATGTTTTAAATGTCAAACCAAAATATATAATTGAAGTTGGATATCCAGATTATGGAACTGGCGCAACAATGGAAAGCGAAGCAATTTATGTTGGCCAAACCAATCCAACAATAGATTTGTCAAACAACAGAGTTGTTTTAAAGGAGTGGGTGGTTGATGAAGACTCAGGGAAGGGTGAATACCAGAAAATAGACTATAATCACTTGCTTCAATTTACGACAACTTCTAGTTATATAAGTATAGCTGGAAGCACTGTAACGGTCAATGCGGTCGGAAAGGCAATTTCTTCCAACCAAACAGTTAGAATTGACATTGAGCTTTCAGTTGGCAAGGACAAATGGATTGGCGTTGGTTCATACAACCTAATTCTTTCTCCAACGCCTGTTCTTGGGGCAACATTCCCAGAATCAACAACAGAAGGCGGCCTTACTGAAACAATTCCAGACACGGAAGTTAAAAACGGAGAAAAAATCTTCGTTCTAAACGACGGCTATGTTAAAGTTACAATGAACCAAAACACAGTCAACCGCGGAGTTGTCTATTTCGAGCTCCTCGCAAACCCAAAATATTCATATTTTAACGAGAAAGCGCCAAGCCCAGTTAGAATCTATCTAATTGGAGGTTCAAGCGCAAGCTATGCGAAAATGTATATTTTGTCCAATGATAATGACGGCGGGGCAAAATCTGCCATTGCAACGATTGAAAATGTTGAAAGTTTTGACATTTTAGGAACGGACAACGACGCCTCAATTGCAACGCTGTCTGGCGGAAGCTTAACCTTCCAGCAAGCAGGCCTCTGGCCAATTGCAATAACAACCTCAAGCGGAACGAACTATTACTATGTTCAAGTTAACAATTCATTTGCCGCAACATACTATTCCGAAATAGCCCTGGAAAAGAGCGGAGAGGCAGCCGGCGGGCTTAAGCTTGAATCTATCTTTGGCACGGTGAAATACAAAGACATGTATGAATTCTCTGTAAGCCAGGAAAGCGCCGTTGGAACGGACGCGATCAACCAGCTTACAGTTGTTCAACCAAGCAGCAAAGTTGAGTTCTATTACACAAACGGCGACGTAACCTACAAAATTCCATTTGAAACAGCGTTGAGCAATTATAAAATCGGCGAACAAGTTGAAGTTGAAGAAGAGCCAGAAGGTGTTACAAGCATTGATGTTATAGGCACAGATACAGACAGTGACATAGCTGTGATAACAAGCGGCAAAATAGTCTTTGAAAAAGCTGGAAATTGGGAGATTAAAGTTGCAGCAGGTGAAGGAATTGAAACATATATTGTTCTTGTAACAGAAGTTCAAAAAGGAGAAACTATATCATATTCTGCAACATACTATCTAATTTCAGATTCTGTTAACTATAATGTCGACTATAAAGAACATAGAATTAACATATTCAACCAATTCAACACTGTTGTTGGAACATATATCTACCAAGTTGAACTGAACTATTCCTTCCCAGAGGATTCGTTTAACGAAGTTATAGTGAGCGAAGACGATCAAGGAAACAAAGTTATTACTTCAGAAAATTCTTACAATGACAACGAGTTTGATAGCTTTGAAAAGGGAACATATTATGTTTCCAAAACAATAGAGCTCAACGCCGGCCAGTCATACAGCTTGGTTAGCGACCTTTTAATTGGCGAACTTGGCCTCAGAACTTTTGACGGCGGAACCTTTGTTTTGGATAGCGCTGCCTTCACATTCAGTTTAACTCATGGAAAATACACAACAAACAGCGGCTTTGCAAACAATTTGGATTCCTTGATATCTATTTCTCAAAATGAAGAAGATTATGTGATAAGTCCGCATGGCGCGCAAAACGGCGGAGACATTGTCCACCTTAAACTTGAAATCAAAACAGACGGAACAGTACATGCAACCTATTATTTAAGAATCCATATCAACCCAGAGGTTATTTTAAGCCTTGTTGACACATCTGGCGAAAAGACGCTTAATTTTTCAAGTGACACCAATATTATGGACCTTCCACTAAGCAGCTTGGTTTATGTCAACAGCGCAATAGACCCATCTAAACTTCAAGTTATCGTTGTTTCGGGAGACTCCGCAGGCTATGTTGTTGGAGAAGGAAGCAACAGGCTTCAAAATCTTAAACCCGACCAAACCGGCCTTTCGGCCTATGGAATTAGGTTGAATCAGACCGTTCTTGGCGGCGCGCAGATTAGAATTATCATTGTTGATGAATATGGCTACCAGGCAACAGACTCCTCCGGCGACCCAGCAATTTTAACAATTCACTATCGCAACTCAGACGGCTCAAGCGTAAGCTACAACCGCGGAGAGTCAAGCACCCAAATTTTTGAGGGCGACACAATTGAAATTTGGGCAAAGGTTGACGACGGATATAAAAAATGGACGAATTCTTGGGGAAACACAGTTCAAGAGATCCCAGCTGAGGATAATGTTGCGCTAATTGTTTTGGACAACATTCCAACCAACGTAATTTCAGAAATTTCAGTTTCAATTGCCCAGAGCGAAGAGTTAAATTCAAAACTTAATGGGAAAACCCTTCTAAACGGAACGGCGTTGAACTACATTCCAAACACAATTTTTGGAAGCTCCGAAAGAATTTCTGGAAATAATTTTGTCATTACAGTTAAAGCAAAAGGAACAGTTTCAGAAACCCTTTCATTTACAATCAACCCAACAATTAGGCAGCGCTATCGCCTTACATTTGCATCTCTATATGACAGTGAAACAATCTTGTATATTCCGATTGTTGATTGTGAGAGTATAAATATATCCGGTTATTTCCAACTTTATGACATTAAAGAAAATAGGGAAATTGAAGAAACAGACGAAGTCAAGTTTAATGCAGAATTTGAGGAGGGAGGCGGCATATCGAAGCCAGCCGAATACACTCTCAACACCCAAGGTTTTGTTGTTGGCGGAGACGGAATCTTCGAGTTGTCATATGAAATAACATCAAGTGACGGATCAACCTTATCAAGCAACCAAATCTCTGTTGGCTATCAGCTTACTCAAAAGTTCTTTGGAATTGACACAAGCGGCGCAAATGTTGTTGGAAACTATGGCGTTGTCGTCGAAGGAGGCCCGTCTTTAAATGAAATCGGAATTGATTCCTGGGGAGAGGGCGTAACCCTTTTGGACTACTACGGAATATCGGTTGAAGTTTCTTCTTCATATAGCGGATATTTCAGTGGAGAAAGTGTAACGCCGGCGGCCGGCGCAACGGTTGTTATAAATGTTTATGGCGACGAGGGCCAAACCAACCAAATTGGAACGCTTAGGGTAACAAGGGCTAGATATTATGGGCTAAATAATATACCAGAAAACACCACAATTTCTGGCGGGAATACTCTAACATTTAGCGGAGGAACAGGAAATTCAGACGGTTGGGGCGAAGTTATCAGCGCAATAGTCAGTGGAACTAGTGGAACAACCACACAAACAGAATCTCTTGTTGGCGGATTGTCCGGCTTCTTCACCTATCAGGCAGAGGGCGCAACAGTTGTCTATGACCCGTCACGAGGCGAGTATGTAATCAACACAACAGGCAGCTCCTTCGTTCTAACAATAAGCTACATGGGCTACGAACTCGGCCAGGTTTCATTTACAAAAAGTGCAGATGGCGACCCCTGGACAATTTCAGAGCCAGTAGCTCTAACTGTTGAGGCTCTCCTCTCCCAGGGGGCGGCCCAAGATAACAACGCCAAAACAATAACAATTTCGTCCCTGTCTGCCTTGCAGGGCAAGGGACTTTGGGCTTTGGATTTGACCTATAATTCCGGCTGGACAATTTACCTTGGAAACGGAACAAACAGCCTTAACCTAATTGGCTATGGAACAATAATCTCTTCCGGAGCTAGGGTTGTTATTAATTCAAATGCATTCCAAAATTGTTCAGATTTAGTAAGAATTTGGATTGAGGGCAACAATATAGCCCAAATTGGTAGCCGTGCTTTCTTAGATTGCACCAGTTTAAATTCAATAACCCTTCCAAATGGTTTAACCTCAATTGGTGAATATGCTTTCCACAATTGCGGCAATTTAACGGCAATTACAATTCCAACGACCGTAACTTCAATTGGAGAGCAAGCGCTGTCATATACCGGGCTTGCGTCGATTGTTGTTCCAGGAAGCATAAATGCAATTAGCAACGGTTTGTTTAGCAACTGCACTAATTTGAGTTCGGTAACCTTGCAAGAGGGAGTAAAGACAATTGGCAGCTTTGCGTTTGACGGCTGTGTAAATCTTGCTGAATTAACAATAAATTCCACTAATTTAACATCTTTGGGTAACAGTGCTTTCAGCAATTGTTCAAAGCTAACAAGCCTTAATATAGGGGCGGGGGCAACAGTGCTTCCATCAAATTTGTTTAGCGGAAATAATTTAATAAGGTTGACCAAAATTATTGTTGAAGCGGGTTCAAACTTAAGCAGTGTCCTTCCAGCCTATGCACTTTGGGATAAGAATCGCCAAGAGGTTGCAAACTTCAGCGGAGCAGGAACTTATGTAAAAACCGCGGATGCCTCTTTCTTAACAGTTGAAGAAAATGACGAATCGCTTGGCTCTGTTGAAGGGGAAGGAAAGCATGCTATCGGAATGCAAGTAGCCTTAACAGCAACAGCAAATGAGGGCGCGCAGTTCCTTGGTTGGGCAACTTCTTTAGACCCTAACACAATGGAAATCTTGTCAACTCAACCAACTTACACCTTCACCCTTTCGCTTGGCAGCCCGCTTACCTATTACGCACTGTTCAACTCAACAACCACAACCAGTCAAACAGTTGGAAGCTTAGAATACACTTTCTATAATGAGGCAAAACTTGCAAGAGTAACGGACACAACTTCAACCTCGCTTTCCGGCACGCTTGAGATCCCTTCGGTTGTTTCAAGTGGAGGAAATTCTTATAAGGTTTATTCAATTGGCTCTTCAGCTTTCTATGATTGTAGTTATTTAAACTTAATTACAATACCAGAAGGAATAGTTGAAATTGGTAATTATGCTTTCTATGAATGTAGGGATTTAACCTCAATAACCCTTCCAAGCACATTGGCCACAATTGGCAGTTATGCTTTCTCTGGGTGCACTGGCCTATCATCAATTACAATTCCTGAAAAAGTAACTTCAATTGGCTCTTCGGCCTTCCGATATTGTAAATTATCAGAATTCCGTGGTCAGGGAAACAGTTATTATACAATTGATGACAATCGGGCGCTTATAGTTGACGGAGGAGCAACACTTTTGGCTTATGCCGTGGCAAACCTGAAAACCTCTTATTTAATTCCAGAAGGAGTAACAGAAATTGGTGCTTATACTTTTTATAATCATAGAAGCTTAACCTCAATCACAATTCCAGAAGGGGTCACCTCGATTGGTACTTGGGCTTTCTTTGATTGCAGCAACCTAACTTCAATAAATTTACCAAGCACATTAACTGAAATTAATTCTTCTGCTTTCTCTGGTTGCTATGCTTTGGCAATAGTATACAATAACTCAGGGTTAAACATAACAGAGGGTGCAATATCCTATGAAAGAGTTGCTTATTACGCAAAAGAAGTGGTTGCTAATGGTCAACAAGCACAGGGAAGAATTGAGGAGATTGGGGACGTAAATTATTATTTTAACGAGAAAACTGGGGAGTTTATCGCACTGGCTCCTTCAATTTCAAGAGATTCAATAACACAGATATCAATTGTTGATGAGGCTAAAGAGATTAATCTATACGCATTCGAAGATTGCGTCAACTTGACCTCAATAACCCTACCAAGCACATTGACCTCAATTGGAAATTCTGCTTTCTATAATTGCAGCGGTTTAACCTCAATAACAATCCCAGAAGGAGTAAAGGAAATTAATTCTTCTGCTTTCTCTGGTTGCTATGCTCTGGCAATAGTATACAACAACTCAAGTTTAGAAATAACAAAAGGAGAATCTGAACATGGGTGGGTTGCTTATTACGCAAAAGAAGTGGTTGCAAATGGCCAGCAGGCGCAGGGAAGAATTGAAGAGAGCGGAAATGTAAATTATTACATCAATGAAACAACTGGAGAATACATTGCCTTGGCCCCTTCAATTTCAAGAGATTCAGTAACACAGATATCAATTGTTAATGGGGCTAAGGAGATTAACCGATATGCATTCGAAGATTGCGTCAACTTGACCTCAATAACTCTTCCAAGCACATTAACAAAAATTGGTGATTATGCTTTTTATAATTGTAGCGCTTTAAGCTCAATAACTCTTCCAAGCACAATAACTACAGTTGGCAGCTACGCTTTCCGTCTTTGTACTAATTTAGAAGAAATTACAATCAATGGGGATATTGAGACAATAGGAGCAGGGGCCTCCTCTGATTGCAAGAATGTAAAAAAGCTTACTCTTGGCGCAGATGTTACAAGCATTCCAAGTAATTTGTTCTCAACAGGCTTGTTGACCAGCTTGACGGAAATTGTAGTTCTCGGAGATTTGAACTCGACAACATTCCCAAGCGGAACTTGGACGAAAGGAGGAACGACGGTTACGCAGTTCAGCGGCGCGGGAACTTACATAAAGAGCGAAGAATAAAACAAACTTTTCGCCAAAAATTTGTTGACACCTTGAATTTAGTGTGGTATTATATATCCGCATCCTAAGTTCGGGGTGTTTTTTCTAGAACCGAGCTTTGGAATTTAAGGAGATAATTATGGCAAAGAAGAATTTAGCAAGAGCATATATAACCCTTGCTTGCACAGAGTGTAAGGAAAGAAATTATGCAACAATGAAAAACAAGAAAAATGACGCTGAGAGAATTGAACTTAACAAGTTCTGCAAGCGTTGTAACAAACACACTCTTCACAAAGAAACGAAGTAACCCTTCGCTATTTTGTTGTTTAAAAGGAGCACAATAAATGGCTAAGAAGAAAAAGAAAAAAAACGTGCAGAAGACAAATCCTAACATCAAAAAAGAGGTTGTAACTTCCCAAGAGGCTTCTCAAGAAGAAGGCGTTGTTTTGCAAGAGGAAAAGGAAGAAAAGGTTCAACAAGAGCCTCAAACAAAGCAGCCTCAAAACAAGGACGCAAAAAAGCAAAAGCAACAGAAAAAGGAAAAGAAACAGTCCAAATTTGGAAGAAAAATTAAGGAATCTTTTGCAGAGCTTAAAAATGTTACTTGGCCAACCTTTCCAAAAGTTGTCAAGCAAACAGGCGTTGTTTTGGGAGTTGTTGTTTTCTTCACGCTTGTTTTGTTTGGGTTTGACTATGTTTTAAAATTCTTGTTTAAACTTCTAAATGGCGTTGAATATTCAAGCGGAGAGCTTTGGGGCTCTGTTGGAATTGTTGCCGCAATAATCTTGATTGTTGTTGTTTGGGTTATTGTTTGGGCAGCAAGAAGAAAGAGAGGAGAGAGGAAATAATGGAAGAAAGAGAAGAAGCTTTAGAAAATTTGGCTGAAGAAAATGTTTCCCAAGAGAAGGAACAAGAAGAAAAGGGAACGGTTAGTCCTTTTAGAAACAGCCCAGATTCAAAATGGTATGTTCTCCATACTTTCTCTGGTTATGAACAAGTTGCGAAGGACAATTTGGAAACCGTTGTTGAAAAATTCAACCTTCAAGACAGAATTTTTGACATTGTAATTCCAATGGAAGATGTCATTGAAGAGAAAAACGGGAAGAGAAAACTTGTTTCAAAAAAAGTTATGCCATGCTATCTTCTTGTTAAGATGATCTACGGAGACGATTTGTGGCACAACATAACAAGAACGCGCGGAATAACCGGCTTTGTTGGCCCAAAGGGAAGGCCGCTTGCTTTAACAGAGGACGAAATTAGAAAGATGAGGCTAGAGCGCGTTGACGTCAACATCCAACTTGAAATTGGCGACAAGGTTGAGGTTATTGAAGGCCCGCTAATGAACATGGTTGGAACAGTTATGTCCGTTGACGGCGAAAACAGAAGGGCAAAGGTCAACGTTGAAATGTTCGGCCGCGAAACGCCTGTTGACTTGGATTTTAGCCAAGTTAGAAAAATTGTTTAGGTTTTAACGCACAAGCGCTAAAATATATAAAATCAGTGGGAGAGACAATTTAGTCATGTTGTCTTGTTAAGACCACAAAGGAGGGTAAAATGGCTAAGAAAATCAATGCAATTGTTAAATTACAATTGCCAGCCGGTAAAGCAACCCCAGGACCACCAGTTGGTTCATCTCTTGGGCCACATGGAATTAACATTGCGGGCTTTACCAAAGAGTTCAATGAGAAAACTGCTTCTCAGGCAGGGCTCATCATTCCGGTTGTTATAACCATCTATCAAGACAGGAGTTTTGACTTTGTTTTAAAAACTCCACCAGCAGCAGTTCTAATTAAAAAAGCAATTGGGCTTGAAACTGGAAGTGCTAAACCAAACAAACAAAAAGTCGGAACAATCAAGCGAGACAAAATTCGCGAAATTGCAACGCTTAAAATGCCAGATTTAAACGCATCTAGCGTTGAGCAAGCAATGAAGATGATTGAGGGCAGCGCTAGAAGCATGGGCGTTGTTGTTGAAGATTAGAGGTGGCGCATATGAAAAGAGGAAAGAACTACGTTAGCGCCGCAAGCGCAATTGAAAAATCAAAGCAATATGATATTCAAGATGCAATTCAACTTTTAATTTCAAACTCAAAAGCAAAGTTTGACGAAACAGTTGAAGCTCACTTCCGCCTTGGCGTTGATGGAAGAAATGCAGATCAACAAGTTAGAGGCGTTGTTGTCCTTCCAAACGGAACGGGAAAAAGCGTTAAAGTTTTGGTAATTGCAAAGGGCGAGAAAGCAAAAGAAGCAGAAGCTAGCGGAGCAGATTTTGTTGGCGCTGAAGATATGATTGAAAAAATCCAAAAGGAAAATTGGTTGGATTTTGATGTTTGTATAACAACTCCAGACATGATGGGACTTGTTGGCCGAATTGCAAGAATTTTAGGACCAAAGGGTTTAATGCCAAATCCAAAGAGCGGAACTGTTACAATGGACGTTAAAAAGGCAATTGAAGATGTTAAAGCCGGAAAGGTTGAATATCGCTTGGACAAGACAAATAACATTCATGTTATAATTGGAAAAGTAAGCTTTGGCCAAGAAAAACTTGCAGAAAACTTTGATGTTGTTTTAAATGCAATCAACAAGGCGCGCCCAGCTGCCGCAAAGGGAACATACATTAAAAACTGCACCCTTGCAACAACAATGAGCCCAGGAATTAAGGTTAAAGCATAAAAGCAGCATTAATGCAAATAATAACTCCGAGAATATTTTCGGAGTTTTATTATGGGTGAATATGAAAATCAAGTTGAAAACAAGGAGAGAAAAAAGAAAAGAATTTTCAATTCTGTTTCTGTTGTAATAGCAATTGGACTCTTTGTCGTTGCCGCAATTTTGGTTGGACAGCTTCTGTTTGATAACGGCGTAATTTCAACAAATGAATTCTATGAAAACACAAGTATAAACGGCGTTGATGTAAGCGGCATGAACAAGGACGAAGTCTATCAGTTGATTTCGGCAAAGCTTCTAAGCAGCAAAGACGAAATTCAAGTTAAATTGACCTATGGAAACAGAGAGTGGAGCCTAAACGGTTCAGATTTTGAAACCAGCGACGACGTCATGCCGGTTATTGAAGAAACCTTTAAAGTTGGTCGAGAGGGAGCAATTGCAGACAGAGTTTCTGCTGTTAAAGACATCAAAACAAACGGACTAAAAATGAACGTTTCCTACAGGCATATTCTTGGAGGCTTTGACGAAAAAATTGATGAAATCATTTCCGAAATAAATGTAGAGCCAAAAAATCCTGAGGTAATTTTTGATCCTGATGCAGAAGATGGAAATATGTTTTCGCTGAGCGAGGGGCAGGTTGGGATTTTGGTTGACAAGGAAAACTTGTTGAGTTTGATAGACAGAGCATTCAAAAAGTCCAAGCAAATTGAAGTTGCAATTCCAACCTATGAAAAGGCGTTTGAAGACAACGGCGAAGATTTGCTTGCAAACACAGCTCTTCGTTCAAGCTTTTCAACAGACTATTCTTCAAGCGTTGACGGGAGAAAGAACAACGTCAACGTTGCGCTTGGCGACTTCAACGGAATGGTTGTTGCCCCCGGAGAAGAAGTAAGCTTTAACTTGGTAACGGGCGATAAAACTCCGGAAAACGGCTATCAAAAGGCAAAAATTATCTTAAACGGCGTCTATGTCGATGGATATGGCGGCGGAGCGTGCCAAGCTTCAACAACGCTTTACAACGCATTGATCTTGGCAGATTTGGAAATCTTAGAAGTCAACCCACACTCTCTTCCAGTTTCATATGTTCCACTGGCATTCGATGCAATGGTTAGCGAAGGTTATTCAGATTTGCGCTTTAAAAACAATTTGGAATATCCAATATATATAAAAACTTGGGGAGATGAAACGAGGGCCTACGTTCAAATCTACGGCCAGCCGCTTGAGGAGGGGCTTGAAATTGTTAGACGCGCAGAGTTCATTGGAACAATTCCACACGAGGGAGATACAATAGTTAAAGACGAAAACAAGGAATATGCGGACCAAATAACCTATTTGGGAGAGTATTTGAGGATTAGATATCCGCGCGAAGGATATCACTCAAAAGCATATATAGATTACTATAAAGACGGCCAACTTATTGGCGAAAAGTTAATAAGAGATGAATACTATTGGCCTCAAAAAGGAATTGTCATGGAGGGAACGGAAACGCTTGGAGAAGGAATGGTTCTTCCAGAAAACGAGGTTGAAATAATTCCGCCGCAGGAAACATCAACAAATGCAAACGAAATTTCTGTTAAAAAGAAAATTAAGCAGTTAAATCCTTCAAATCTAAATCCTTAAAAAACTTGAAAGTCCATCTGCAAAACAAATATAAAAAATAGTGGAAACATTCCGCTATTTTTTAGGCCAAAAGCTTCAAGTTTCTTTAAAGCAGCATTGCAAGCTGGGAGATGTTGTTTAAGTGGCCCTTTGCAATTTCGCTTGTTAGCCTGCTTTCAAAAAGAAAAGTTAAAACCCTTGTTTCAAGTTTGATTGCTTGCTTTAAACACTGGCGAAGATTGTTGTACTTCTTCTTTTGAAATTTAACCTTTGAAGAATCCAATGAAAGACAGCTGCAAACGTCCGAAACATCTAAAAGTGTTTGATGTTCAAGCCTTTGCATCAAATTGATAATTTTTTGAGACCGAACATTTCTTTTTATGTAAGCGTAGAGGAAATTTAATTCATAGAGGTTTTGAAGAAGCTGCGCAGAGCTTTCTTTTTTTGTCCCTTCAAGGCGCTTCGCATATTCGCGGGCAAGAAGAGCAAACTCTTGAACAGAGGGAATTTTGCTATCGTTATACATATTCCTCCCTAAAAAACCTTTGTCAATTTATATGTTATTTAAAATTTTTTTGTTAAATATTAACTTTTTTTCGCGAATATACATAAATACAAAGGATTTGTAGTTAAGGAGCCAATATGGAAATTTTTAAGAAAATTGGAATAACCCCAACATGCAGAAAAGAAACAATTGAACGTCAAGAAAAACTTGGCGATAAAATAATTTTGGAACAAAAAATTTTAAGACGAAAAATTGTTGAGGCGGAAAGGTCGCTAAAAAAACAGCAAGATGAAAACTCAGAGGTTGCCCAAGACCAAGAACCAACCGAAGAAATTCCCTCAAACGACGGCCAAACGTCTCCGCCACAAAACCCTGAAACTGAACCAACTCCTCAAAACGGACAAACGGACGAGGGCCAAGTTCCCGAGGCACCCGAGGAGGGGAGTGAACAACTTCCAAGCGAACTTGAAACAAGAGATTTAATTTTTTCAGACAATGTTTCCTATCCAAGTCTTAGAAATGTTACGCCAAACAAAAGAGATGTTAGAAACCTAAAGGCGCTTGCCTTTGGACGGGGCGGAGAGCTTTCAACTGTTCTAACATATATCTATCAGTTCTACATTCTCCCAAAGTCCGAGCAGAGCTTAAAGGCGGCTTTAAAACAGGCGGCAAGAACGGAAATGACGCACTATGAAATTTTAAACGAAGCAGTTGTTGCCTTTGGTGGAGACCCAACGCCAACAGACGGCCAGGGCAATGTTTGGACGGGAAGAAATGTTAACCAGGAAAAGGATCCAAGAAAAATTTTGCTGGATAACATAGCCTTGGAGCAGGGGCTAATCAAGCAATATCTTGCCGCAGCAAGAGAGGCCTCAAACCTTTCCCTTGCAGAGCTATATCTAAAAATAATTGAAGAAAAACAAAAGAACATAGAGCTGTTTCAACAAGTTTATAACAGCCTTTGATAAAAGAGAGAATTTAATTAAAAAAAACTTGGGAGATTGTCCCAAGTTTTTTATCTGTTGTTAGTTCTATCTTGAATTGTGCTTGCAAGTTGATTAATGCTTGCGTCATCCAATCTAACAGTTTGTGTTGCAGGGCCTCTGTTTCTTCCAAGAAGCTGGCTTGCCTTGTCTTGTGCTGCAAGAATTCTCTTCTGCTCTTTGATTGCCTCGTTGAGTTTTTCTTCCTTGCCGGCAAGACCTTGAAGCCTTGCTTCAATTCCGCCCGCTCCGCCAGCATCCTTCCAGCCCTTTGCCATGTCTCCAGCAAGAGTGTTGAAGATTGGCGTTAAGTTATCTGCAAGCGCTTTTGCAAAGCCGCCAGCCATAAATTGTCCTGCCTTTCTCCAGTCGTCTGGGTTGTTGAGCATGCTGCTCTTCAACATTCCGCCTCTTTCATGGGCGGCCATTAGCCTTGAATCTCTCGTAGAATCAACAGCTCTAATTAGGTCATTAAACGCGTCAGTGTTTCCAGAAGCCGCTTGTCTTTGCTCAATTTCTCGTTGCGTGTTTCTGTTTTGAGCAATTTCTGCATCAACCCTCTGATATTCAGGATCATAGCGTTCGTTAATCTGTCTTAATCTTTCGTTGTAAGCAGCGGAGCCATATCTGAGGTTTGTTTGGTTGAGCGAAGCAATATCTCTATCCCTATTTTCATCAATACTGCGGCGCCTTTCGCTTAACTCTGAAAGATTACTTCTTGCCTGTCTATAATTTTGAACATCATCAGAATTTGCAAGATTATGATAAGCCTCCCGGCGCTCTCTTCTTTCTGAACGACTTAAATTTTCATAGTCTTCGCCTCTAGCCGCATAATATTGTCTTGCGCCAAGCTCGTCAAAAGCACGCTCTGTTCGATTAATTCTTCGCCTTTGAACAACACCTGCTGCTGTAGTTGCGTTTTCTTGAAGAGCAGCGGCTCTGGTCTCTGCGCTCATGGAGTCGCGCATTCCTCTTAAAACTCTTCGCCTGTCACCTGCGCCCATATTGTTTACTATGTTTCGTTGATTTTCATCCATGTGATCTAAGTTATATTCGTCGAGTGCATTCCTTTCTCTTCTTTGCCTGTCTTTTCTAGCCACCCATTGGCCTGCGTGTATGCCCATTCTTGCGCCCTTAACTGCCATTCCAACTGGGGCAGCAGCAAGTTGGCCAACTTTTGCAAAGGTTTGCCCAACCTCGCCCGCCATGTCTTGGCCGGCCTTAAGGGCATTGTCCGCGCCAATAATTTCAGAAAGGGTTTGAACAAGGTCTTTAACCATTATTAGACCGACAATTGTAAAGAACATGTTGACAACCGCGTCTAAGAACGCCATGTTGAAATATCTAATAGAGGTTACAATTGGAAGGATAACAAAGAACAAGTTTAACCCAACAATTGGGGCATATGCGCTTAGAACCTTTGAAACAAATTTTTGCCTCCATTTCTTAAGAGCTTCGCCATCGTCAAGCGGCATGATTGAAGCAATTGGCGCTGCAATTAAGAACAAAACAACAAGCTCGAAAATACGTTTCATAAGGCCAAAGACTAAGTATAGCAAAAGCTTTGCGCAAACAACGACAGCAGCAATTCCTAAAATAAAGTCGAACTGCCACAAATCGTAATAATACCAAACGTCTTGAACATTGTTTTTATCGAAAATTTTAATTGTGTCAACGTGGTTTCCAATAAAGTTGTCCCCGCCAAATGGGAACATATAGTCGTCTTCAAAAGGGGAGCTTGTTAAACTTGCTTCTGTTCTAAGTTCATATGCATTTGCAAAACATTCGTCAAGCAAATCTGCAGCTTGTTCATAGTCTGTCCCAAAATTGTTAAAGACGCCGGCGCTAACATTTGGGTTTGAAAGATTTGACCTAAACAAATCGTGATATCTAATTCTGTTTGCCTTGTAGGCCGCCGCTTTAAAAATTAAGCCGCTTATTGGGGTTGAGGTTGTTGGAACATTATTCCCGTCCTCGTCATCGTCGCCCCAAAAGTTATAACTTATGTATGTGCTTACGCCTGAGGAAGTTTTTTTAGGATCGAACAAACTTGAAATTGAAGTTGTGTTCCCTCCGCCTTCGCCAGGAGTTTCATAGGTGTAGGAAAGTTGAGAAGAGGAAGAGCCTGTTGTAATCGTGTCAAGCGCTTGAAGAATTACGTTTGCCATGAAAACACCGAAAAAGCAAACGATTGGAACAATTGCAAAGGAGGCTATCGCCTTGAATGCGCGGCCAATAATTCTTCCTTTCGACGCGCTTTTAGAATCCGTTGCAGAATATTCTGAACGAAGAACAGCAACAAAGGTTGTTATAATTAACATAATTAAGGCCAAAACAATCAGCGCCCAAAAGATGTTTGAAAGAATTGAATTGGAATTTGTAAAGATTGTTTGAATGAATTCTAAAACAATGTCTCCGCTTTGTGGCTCGGAAGACCCTCCGCCAGTTCCGGAAAATATTTCTGAGGAGTAGTAAACAACGTCAAGCCCGGCAAGTTTTCTAACTAAAAGTTGAAGAAGGTCTAGAACCTGGAAAACAAGTGTGCATAAAAAATAGAATGTTTTTGGGATTATTGCTAGAACAGCGCCAAAGAAGCCTTGGAACCAAGTTCTAATTTTTTCTGCAATGCCTGCGATAAAAACTATATCCAACGTTTTTCTCCCTTAGTTTAATTCTGTTTTAGTTTAACACAAAAAGTGCGAAATGTAAACAATTTTTGTATTAATAATATAATATTGTCTATAACAATCTTATTTTGCCAAAAAAAATACTAATTATTAATCAAAAAATTCTAAATCTAACGAAACTTTTTTAGAAAATTGCATAAAATTAGTAGACAAATTTAATTCTTGCCTTTATAATAAGGGCGATTTTAAGGAAGAGAGGTGTTTTGATGAAGCCAACAGATTACATTAGATGTCCGAGATGTGAACTAAACTATATCCAAAGAAAGGACAAATATTGTTCCGTTTGCCAAGCAGAGATGAATGCAGACCCAAATGCTTATGACGATCTTGACATGGAAACATGCCCAATTTGTAAAACAAATTTTATTAGGCCAGACGAAATTATGTGCAGCCAATGTGCAAAAGAACGCTCTCTAAACGGAGACAACACAATTGACATAGAGGATGATTGGAAAACGTATGTTGAAGGGGAAGAAGATGAAAACTCCTCGCTTGAAGAGGAAACAGGCGACATGGCAAGCGTAACAGATCTTGATTCGGACGACGATTTGGATCTTGATTCAGATGAGCTTTCTGAAATTGACGAAGAGTTTGATATGGACGAAGAAGAGCAAGACGAAGATGACGAATTTTCAGACGATGATTTGGATGATTATGACGACGACGATGATGATGACGACGATGACGACGAAGATTTTTAGACCTTTTTAAAAATATTTGGCGAAAGGCGGCAAGAAATTGGCCGCTTTTTTGTTTAAAGAATTAAATATTTTTGTTTTTTTAAATATTGGTGTATAATTATTTCCTAAGGAGCAAGATAGATGGGACTTTTTAATAAAAGCAACTTAAAAAAACTTAGAAAAATTGCAGACAAAGTTGTTTTGTTGGAAGAGGAATATAAAAATAAAACAAACCAAGAGCTTAGGGAAAAAACAGAGGAGCTTAAGGCCCGCGCGCAAAATGGAGAGAGCCTAAACGACCTTCTCCCCGAAGCTTTTGCAAACGTTAGGGAGGCGGCGGCAAGAGTTTTGAACATGCGCCACTTTTACGTTCAAATTATGGGTGGAATTGCCCTCCATCAGGGAAGAATTGCCGAAATGGCAACGGGAGAGGGAAAGACGCTTGTTGCAACGCTTCCTGCATATTTAAACGCGCTAACTGGAAAGGGCGTTCACATTGTTACGGTAAACGAATATCTTGCGGAAAGAGACGCCCAGTGGATGGGGAAAATCCACAAATTTTTGGGCCTCAGTGTTGGCGTTGCCCTAAGCGGAATGAGCTTTGAAGAAAAGAAAAAGGCCTATGCTTGCGACATAACCTATTGCACAAACAACGAGGCGGGCTTTGACTATCTTAGAGACAACATGGTTGTTAGAAAGCAGGACAAAGTTCAAAGGGGCCACAACTTTGCAATTGTTGACGAAGTTGACAGCATTTTGATTGACGAGGCAAGAACGCCGCTTATCATTAGCGGAAGAGGAGTTAAGAGCAGCGATGTCTATTACAGCGCCCAGCGCTTTGCAAAAAACCTTAAAGAGGGCGAAGATTTCGAACTTGACATAAAGACAAAGGCAATCAACTTGACCGAAAGGGGAATTGAAAGAGCAGAAAGATTCTTTTCAGTTTCAAACCTTTCAGACGTTGAAAACCTTGAGTTAAACCACTACATTATAAATGCCTTAAAAGCTAATTTTATAATGAAAAGGGACGAAAACTACATTGTCAAGGACGGCGAAATTCTAATAGTTGACGAGTTCACAGGCCGCATCATGAAGGGAAGGAGATATAGCGACGGGCTCCATCAAGCAATTGAGGCCAAAGAGGGCGTTCAAATTAAAAATGAGAACAAAACTCTTGCAACAATAACCTTCCAAAACTATTTTAGGCTCTATCACAAACTAAGCGGTATGACAGGAACTGCGAAGACAGAGGAAAGCGAATTTGTTGGAATTTATAAGCTTGACGTAATTCAAATTCCGCCAAACAAGCCAAACATGAGAATTGATGCTCCGGACGTCATATACACTGGCGAAGCTGGGAAGTTTAAAGGAATTTTGGAAGATGTTAAGGCGCGCCATGCTGAGGGCCAACCTGTTCTAATTGGAACGATAACGATTGACAAATCAGAGCTAATTTCAAAAGAGTTGAGGCGAGCAGGAATTAAACACAACGTTCTAAACGCCAAAAACCACGAACAAGAAAGCGAAATCATTGCCCAGGCCGGAAGGCTTGGGGCGGTTACAATTGCAACCAACATGGCCGGCCGTGGAACGGACATTTTGCTTGGCGGAAACCCAGAGTTTATGGCAATTAAAAAACTTAGAGATGAAGGCTTCTCTGAACAGCAAATAAACTTTGCAAACTCGTTTTTGGAAAGCGACGACCCGGAACTTAAAGCCGCGCGCGAAGAATTTTTAAAATATTACAACCAGTTTAAAGAAACAACAGACAAGGAAAAAGAAGAGGTTGTTTCGCTTGGCGGGCTTCATATAATTGGAACAGAGCGCCACGAATCGCGAAGAATTGACAACCAGCTTCGCGGCCGCGCAGGAAGGCAGGGCGACCCTGGTTCTAGCATTTTCTATATCTCGCTTCAAGACGACCTAATTAGGCGCTTTGGCGGAGATCGACTTTTAAGAATTGCCCAATTTTGCCGCGTTGATGATGAAACTCCCTTCCAATTTAAAATTCTTGCAAAGCAAATTGAAAATGCTCAGAGAAAAATTGAGTTCCGCCATTACAGCGCAAGGCGCTCTGTTTTGCAGTTTGACGATGTTTTAAACAAGCAGCGCGAAATAATCTATGGTGAAAGGAACAAGGTTTTAGATGGGGCGGACGTCCATGAAGAAGTTATGGAAATGTTCCCGGACATAATCTCTGAAATTGTACATTCAATAATAAATCCAGATAAAGCGCCGGAAGAATGGGATTTGGAGGCGCTAAACAATGCGCTCGAGAAGAAACTTTTCCCAAAAGACACAAATTTGGTTGATGAAAAGTTTGTTCAAAATTGTGACTGCCAAGATTTGATCCAAAAAATCATGGCTGAAGTTGAAAGACGTTACAACGAAAAAATTGAACTGTTCAAAGAACATCAAAGGGATTTTTCAGATTTAGAGAGATATATTCTTTTAAGAGTTGTCGACTCTCTTTGGATGGATCATATCGACCAAATGAATCAGCTTAGGAACGAAATTGGTCTTCAAAGCTATGGCCAACACGACCCAATTGTTGCATATAAAAAACTTGGGTTTGAAATGTTTGAAAGCATGGTTTCAGAAATCCGCGAAAAAACTGCGCTTTTCCTTTTAAATATTAAAATTGAAACCAAAGCGGAGCCTCGCCAAGTTGCAAAACCAATTGAAATTGTTGAACAAAAGACGGCAAGAGCAGAGCCAAAGGCGGGAAGAAATGCGCCATGCCCATGCGGAAGCGGGAAAAAATATAAGAATTGTTGCGGGAGAAAATAGGCGTGGAAATAAACGTTTTAACAGGAACGCTTCTTGAAACCAACAACTATGTAATCGTAAGTGAGGACAAGGCTGTTTTAATTGAGGCAAGCGCAAACCTAAATTCTGTTAAAGAACTTGTAAATGAGAAAACGGTTGTTGCAATTCTTTTAACCCATGGCCATTGGGACCATTACATCAACATTGAAAAATTTGCCGCTGAGTTTAATTGCCCAATCTACATGACAGAAGAAGCCAACATTAAAATCAACTCAAAGGAAAAGGCCTTTTATGCGGATAGAAATCCAAAAGTTGATCTTTCAACTTATCAAGTTTGCTATATAAAGGGCAAAGACGTCTTAACTTTTGGAGGCGGCCTTGAATTCAAAGTCCTTCAAACCCCAGGCCACACAAACTGTAGTGTGTGTTATCTTTTAAAGGTTGGCGATGAAACAATTCTTTTCAGCGGGGA
>CALWHN010000015.1 GCA_944380415.1 uncultured Clostridia bacterium
GTGGTTCAAAAGAATTTTGGAGGTTCTTGTGTCCTCGTAACAAATCATGTTTGCGCCCTTTAGCGTTTCAAGCGCTCTAAGCGAAATGTCGCCCAAGTTGCCAATTGGCGTTGAAACAAAACTAACCATTTTCTCCTCCCAAAAGTTTTTTAATTGTATAGATGTATGAACCGTCCTTGTCGTTTGCAATAAGTGTTGGAAGAACTTCAAGCCCGCTCTTTGCCCCCTTTCTTGCCTCGATCAGAACAATTGTTGGAGCCTTGCTTTCCGAGGGGGAAACAAAAAGAAGCTTTTTAGGCTCTAAATTGTTTAATTTGAGCTCAGAAAAAATCTCTGAAAGGCGCTCTGGCCTGTGGACAAAACAAAATTTTCCTCCAAACTTTAAAAGCTTTGCCGCGCAGAAGATTAACTCCTTTAAGGAAAGCAGGATTTCATGGCGAGAAATTGCCCTTGAGCTGTTCTCTCCAACAAGGCTTTTTTCATTTGTTTTCATATATGGAGGATTGGAGAAAACAACATCAAAACTTTCGTGTTTGACATAATTTTTAAAGTCCTGAATTGGAGATTGAACAATCTTTATTTTATCTTTTAAGTTGTTCAATTCAACGTTTCTGTCTGCGAGTAGGGCGGCGGACGGCTGAACTTCGAAGGCAACAATTTCTTTTGGGTTGCACTTGTGGGCAACGAGAATTGAGATTACGCCGTTCCCACAGCCAATTTCAAGGCACCTGTCGCTCTTTTTTGCGCTAACACAGTTTGCCAAAATTGCGGAGTCGCTTGTGAAGCAATATTTTTCTCCGTCCTGAATTATTTTAAGGCCGCCAACTTGAAGGTCCTCAAGCCTCTCGCTTTGGTTTAGCTTCATTTTTATCCTTGTTCTGTTTGATTTGAGAAAGTTCAAAGTTTTTAACTTCATAATTTGACTCGTCGCCAATTCTAACCTGAACTATTCTTTTTAAAAGATCATTGTATAAAACCTTTCCTTCGCCAAGCGGGGTTTCAACAGTTGAGCCCACTTTTGGCATAAGCTTGTTTGTTTCAACATAGTGGTCGTTTTCATAGCCAAGGCAACACAAAAGCCTTCCGCAAAGCCCGCTTATTTTTGTTGGATTTAGTGAAAGATTTTGATTTTTTGCCATTTTAACTGAAACATGTTCAAAATCTGTTAAAAATTGTTTGCAGCAACATTCCTTTCCGCAAAGGCCAAACCCGCCCATAATTCGCGTTTCATCTCGGGAGCCAATTTGGCGAAGTTCAATTCTCATTTTAAAAATCGCGGCAAGGTTTTTAACAAGCTCTCTAAAATCAACGCGGTTTTCTGCGGTGAAATATATCGAAGCCTTGCTCTTATCAAGCGTTACATCAACTCCGCTAATTTTCATTTCCAGGCCAAGCTCGCGGATAAGTTGATTTGTTTTTTCTTTAATTTGGTCTCTAACTTTTAAGTTCTCTTTGTCTGTTTTAATTTCTGCCTCGGTTGCAATCTTTACAAAAGAAATTTTTTCCCCTTCGTCATCAGAATCTTCCTCTGGTTTTGCTGGGTTAATTTTAACAACCTTTGCAAGTTCAAGCCCTCTTGGGCTTTCAACGACAACAATTGTTCCAGCCTTAACTTCTTCTGGAATTTCAATAAAGTGGCCAACTGGGCTGTTAGAAAATGTTATAAGTGCGTCCATATTTCTCCTATAGGTTATAATTATACTTTATTTCTAAAATTTTCATAAGCAAATTGTCAACAATTAAATTTGCGCCAACGTTCCTTCCAAGCTCTTCAACAGCCGAGTTTATGTTGGTTATTATTTCACAATATCCCAAATTCCCCTTTTCTCTTAACAGCTTTTCAAAGCTGTGACCAAGGATTTCCAAAAATTTTAAAATACTGTCCTTAAACTCTAAAACCTTTGAACTTAAAACTGGAAGATCCTTGCTCTTTGAAAAGGAAAGGGCAATCTCCTGGCTGAGGGCATACATTTTGGGAAAGCTTTCTGCCTTTAAAAGCTCAATTGTTTTCCCAAGCCAACCTTCGCCCTCCTCAAGGGCTTCGGAGAGGTTGTTTGTATTTAATTTAGAGGGCAAAGCCTCTTTTAAATATGGTGGGGGAGATAAAATTATTTCCTCAACAATCTTTTTGTTTAACCTTGGAAGAAAAATCTTTCTAACTCTTGAAATAATTGTTGGAAGAATTTTGTTTTCGTTCGTTGCTGTTAGAATAAAAACAACGTGGCGCGGAGGTTCTTCAAGCGTTTTCAGAAGCTTATTCTGGGCCTGGATAGTTGCGCTATCTATTTCTTTCAGAATAAAAACTTTAAAGTCGCCAAACATCGGCTTTTCCAAGGATTTTTCAACAACAAGGTTGATGTCCTCTGCCAAAATTGTCCTTCCCGTTGGAAGGGTTGTTAAATCCAAATTGGTTTTTGCAATGGATTTTTGGCAAGAGGGGCAGGAGCCACAAAAGTTTTTGTTCTCACAAAGAATGTGGGAGGCAAAAATTTCTGCACAGAGATTGTTATATGTTGAGTCTGGTGAAACAAAAAGATAGGCATGGGAAAGATATTCAAAGTTTTTCCCAAGAGAATTTATAAAATTTTGGTCTAAAATTTTGTTCCCCATAGCCTTATTGTGATTTTATCACAATCCAAAAACAATTGCAAAAATTTTTTAAAAGTGTCAAGGTTTACGGTTATCCGTAAAGATTTTGTCGACAAAAGTCGCGGTTTACAACAATTTTGTAAAAAATTAGAAGTAATTTTACAAAAATAATAAAATATTTTTACAATATACTTGGATTTTTTAAAAAAATGGTGTAGAATATAGCTTGTCAGTTAACAAAGGAGAAAGAGAAAAATGTGTAAAAGTGCAGTTTTGTTTTCTAAAAGAGATTATTCGCTTGGGGAAGCGCTTCGCCTTATTTGTAGAAATGAGAAAGTCAATTTGGTTTATTGTTTAACTTTTCCGGAGCTACTCAATAATGTTATAAACTCAAATCCAGAAATAATATTTTATGATGCAGAATCCAACGAATTTCCATATAATATTTATAGAGAATTTAAAGAAACAAACATTTTTTATGTTCCAAAGGTTGTTGTTTTAACAAACAATCCAGAGAAATACAACTATGAAGATGAAGGGCTTTTTATTGTAGATAAAAGAAATTTTTCTGGCAATGTAACAGCAATGCTTTCAAAAACAAAGGAGAGGGAAGCGAAGTCGATTGACCCAGAAAAAATTGAGTGTGTTAGAAACAAAACAACAAAACTGCTTTCAGAAATTGGAATAACAACAAAATATTTGGGCTACGAATATATCAGAGAATTGGTTGTGATTGTCTATAAGGACAAAAGGCTTTTGCAGTCTTTCAACAAAAAGGTTTATCCAAAGCTTGCTATGCGCTATAACACACAGGTTAACAATGTTGAAAGGAACATAAGAAATGCAATAACCGTTGCCTCCCAGCGAAGCAAAAACAGAATTGTTTTTGACGAGATAAGTGGAAGAAGTGCGTTGAACGATGCAAGCCCAATTCCAAGCAACAAACAATTTATAACCTGGCTTTTGGATAAGGTTAGTTAAAAACCTGAAGCATATTCGTTTTGAAAATAGGACAAGGGTTGAAAACACTATAAAACCACGGCTTTACTCCGTGGTTTAATTATGTAATTTTGTAAATTTTCCCCGGGAGAGTTGAGGCAACATCAACAAAAAAATCTTCTCCAATAACAATTCCCCTTGCCTCTAAAATTGTTTTAACTGTTTCATATGCTAAACCTGGCGTGTTGTTTTCCTTTGAAAGGTGGGAAAGAACAACTCTTTTTGTTCCGTTTTTAAAAAGTTTTTCAATTGCTTGGGCAGAGGCAATGTTTGAAAGATGACCCCTTGAAGAGAGAATTCTGTGCTTCAAACTTGCGCTATAGTTGATGTTGTTTTTTAACATTTCAATGTCGTGGTTGGCCTCTAAATAAACAAGCTGACTTCCATAGATGTTGGAAAGAATTTGGTCTGAAATTGTTCCAAGATCCGTGCAAATTGAAATTCGTTTATTTTCCGATTCAATTGAAAAACCAACGCAACAAGCGGAATCGTGCGGGACCTTAAAGCTTGTTATTGTTAAATCATTAATTTGAAACGGGGCAGAGGTAAACGGAAATTTTTGAGTGTTTGAAATTCTTTGAAGTTTTCTTGAAAGCGCGTCCCAGCCGTCTCGGTGGGCATAGATTTTTGTTTTAAACTTGGAGGCAAAGACGTCAACGCCTCTTATATGGTCGGAGTGCTCATGGGTTATTAAAATTGCATCGATTTGGGTTCCAGAAACGCCAAGAAGAGAAAGCCTTGTTTCAATTCCCCTGCAAGAAAGCCCGGCGTCAATTAAAATTCTTGAGCCCTGGCTTTCCAAATATGTTAAGTTTCCATCGCTTCCCGATGATAAATTTACAACTCTCACGAGAGAAATAATATCAAATTTTGTCAAAAAAAGCAATATTGTAAGTTAAAACATAAAAAAACTTGGCAAGTGCCAAGTTCTTTTAATTATTTGCTCATCTTTGCAACTTCTTCTGCCAAGTTGTCAACGCGCTTTTCAAGGCCCTCGCCCATTTCATAGCGAACAAATCTTCTAATTGAAATTTTCTCTCCAATTGCAAGAATTGCCTCATTAACAACTTCAGAAATTGTCTTGCTGCTGTCCTTTACAAACTCTTGGTCCATAAGGCAAACATCTTTGTAATATTTTTTAATTCTGCCTTCAACCATTTTCTCAACAACAGCTGCTGGTTTTCCTTCGTTCAAGGCTTGAGCTTTTAAAATTTCTTTCTCTGCTTCAAGCGCAGATGCTGGAACCTCAGCTTCAGTTACGTAAAGCGGCTTTGCTGCTGCAATTTGCATTGCAATGTCCTTTACCAAGTTTTGGAAGGCATCGCTCTTTGCAACGAAGTCTGTTTCACAGTTAACTTCAACTAAAACGCCAATTTTTCCGCCCATGTGAATGTAGGAGCCAACAGCGCCTTCAGCGGCGATTCTGTCAGCCTTTTTAGCTGCCGCTGCAATTCCCTTTTCGCGGAGATATTTGATTGCTTCGTCAAAGTTTCCGTTGGTTTCAGTCAAAGCCTTTTTGCAATCCATCATTCCTGCGCCAGTTGTTTGGCGAAGTTTAGAAACGTCTTGTGCTGTAAACATGCCTATTCCTCCTCTGATTTTGCTTTTTTAGAAGCCCTTTTTGGCTTTTCTTCGGTTGCTACTTCTTCAGCTTTTTGTTCTTCCTCTTTCTTCTTTGAAGCCTTTTTTGCAGGTTTTACTTCTTCGCTAGCTTCTTCTTGCTTTTCAGAAGCTTCCTCTTCCTTCTTCTTTGAAGATTTTTTCTTTGGCTTTTCCTCTGAAGCTGGCTCTTCTAAGTCTTCTGCTGTTGGTTTAGACTGTTCAATTGCCGCCGCAAGGTCAACAGGCTCTTCTTCCTCTTCGCTCTCTTTGAAGGAAACGCCTTCTTTTGCTTCAATAACAGCGTCTGCAATTGCGCTTGCAATTAATTTAACAGAGCGGATTGCGTCA
This sequence comes from uncultured Clostridia bacterium, assembly GCA_944380415.1. GTDB lineage: Bacteria > Bacillota > Clostridia > Christensenellales > UBA1242 > UMGS687. Next base: position 5,539 of record CALWHN010000015.1, read on the forward strand.
TCGTTTCCAGGAATAACATAGTCAATCCCCGATGGGTCACAGTTTGTGTCAACAAGGCCAACAAGTGGAATATGCATTTTAATTGCTTCTCTAACGCAAATGTGTTCCTTTGATGGATCAACAACAAAGATAACTCCTGGCATCTCTCTCATCTCTTTAATTCCGCCAAGGTTTGCTTCAAGCTTGTCTCTTTCTGACTTTAAAAGAGCAACCTCTTTCTTTGGCAAGAGCTCAAACTCTCCAACCTTTTCCATTTGGTTAAGCTTGTTAAGCCTGTCAATTCTGCTTCTGATTGTTTTAAAGTTTGTTAAACAACCTCCAAGCCATCTTGAATTAACATAGAACATTCCGCACCTTTCTGCTTCTTCACGGATTGCGTCTGCTGCTTGTTTTTTTGTTCCAACAAACAAAACGCTTTTTCCTGATGCAACAACATCTCTAACAAATTGATATGCCTTGTCAATCAGGTCGGAAGTTTGTTCTAGATTCAGGATATGAATATCATTTCGTGCGGTGAAAATGTATTTTTTCATCTTTGGGTTCCACTTTCTTGTTTGGTGGCCAAAATGAACGCCTGCTTCTAGAAGTTGTTTCATTGAAATAACCGACATCTATTTTTTCCTCCTTGTTTTTAGTCTTCCCCAAGTCTTCTTTGCTCCAAAGGCAACCATTTGTTGAGAGCGAAAATGGCAACGGCCTTTGAATGGAACATGGGTGTTTATTTGTCAATGAACTGACGGAAAGAAATATATCACACAAAACACAAAAATGCAAGCGTTTTTTGTTAGAAGCAAAGATATATTTATAATGAAGAAGATAAAATGTGTTGTCAAATTAAAAAAACAATTTGTATTGTTTTTGCAAGTGTGATATAATGCGCTTGGTAATTTATTTTAAGGAGAAAATCATGAGCTACAAAATTAGAAGCAAAGAAAAAAACAACTTGGAAGTTGAAATTGTAATTTCCGAAAAAAAGTGGGAAGAAAGCCTTCAAAAGGCATATGAGGAAACAAAAAACAAATATTCCGTTCAGGGGTTCAGAAAGGGAAAAGCTCCAAGAAAGGTAATTGAAAAACAATATGGCGAAAGCGTGTTTTTTGACTATGCGCTTGAAATTGCCTTTGCAGATGAATACAACGAATTTTTGGACAAAAATTTGGAAATTGAGCCAATTGCCCAACCAGATGTTAGAATTGAAAAATTTGAGAAGAGCGGAATTGTTCTTGTTGCATCCGCTCCTCTTATGCCAGAAGTTGAACTTGGAAGCTATACAGGCCTAACAGTTGAAAGAGGAAAGGAAAAGGTTAAGAAGGCGGATGTCGAAGCAGAGCTTAAATCTGTTGCAGAAAGGCAGGCAAGGTTTGTTGAATCAACAAAACCGGCGGAACTTGGAGACTTTGCAACAATTGACTTTGCCGGAAGCGTTGACGGAGAAATTTTTGAGGGAGGAACAGCCCAGGGCTATCGCCTTGAACTTGGAAGTCACAGCTTTATAGACAACTTTGAAGATCAACTTGTTGGAACAACAGTTGGCGAAGAAAAGGATGTAAACGTAACATTCCCAGAAAACTATCACGAGAAAAGCCTTGCGGGCAAAAAGGCCGTTTTCAAAGTTGTTGTCCAAAAAATTGAGAAGAAGGAAATTCCAGAAATAACAGACGAGTTTGCGGCAAACGTTAGCGAGTTTGAGAATTTGGAAGACTATAAAAAGGACATCGAAAAAAGGCTTTCTCAAAAACTTGAGCAAGAAAAGGAAAGGAAAGTTGAAAACGATTTGCTTGAAAAAATTGTTGAAGCTAGCAAAGTTGAAATTCCAGAAATTTTAATTGAAAGACAGCTTGACATTTTTATCAGAGATCTTGAAACAAGGCTTTCTTTCCAAGGGCTAAAACTTGAAGAATATTTGGACTATGTTGGAACAAATGTTTCAGACCTTAGAAAGGAAAGGAGAGAGCAGGCAGAGCAAACGGTTAAAACCCGCCTAGTTTTAGAAGCGCTTGTTAAAAAAGAGAACATGGTTGTTTCGGAAGAGGAGCTTGATAGCGCGCTTAAAGAAACGGCAGAAAAATATAAAAAGACGGTTGAGGAATATAAAAAATCTTTGGACGACAGAACAATTGCATATTACCAAAACGACATATTAATGAAAAAACTCCTAGATTTCTTAAAAAGTAACAACAATATAATTTAAAAATAAGAACAATATAATAATTACGAGGTGGAAAAATGTTAATCCCAATGGTTGTAGACCAAACGGCAAACGGCGAGAGATCCTATGACATCTATTCTCGTCTTTTGGAAGACAGAATAATTTTCTTAACGGGCGAAATAACAGACGCAGTTGCAAACATAGTTGTTGCTCAGCTCATTTACCTTGAAGGGAAAAATCCGGATAAGGACATTTGTCTTTACATCAACAGCCCGGGCGGAAGCGTTTCGGCAGGAATGGCAATTTACGACACGATGAACTACATCAAGTGTGATGTTTCAACAATTTGCATCGGCCTTGCCGCTTCAATGGGGGCCTTCCTTCTCTCAAGCGGAACGAAGGGAAAGCGCTTTGCCCTTCCCAATGCAGAAATTATGATCCACCAGCCTCTTGGAGGCGCTCAAGGTCAGGCTTCAGACATTGAAATTCAAGCTAAGCAAATTCAAAAAATTAAGGCAAAAATTAACGAAATACTTTCAAATCAAACGGGAAAACCCCTAAAACAGGTTGAGAAGGACACAGACCGCGATCACTACATGGGCGCGGCAGAGGCGTGTGAATATGGCCTAATAGATAAGGTTATTGAAAAACGAACAAAAAAGTAATTTTGGTTAATTTTTAAAATTGGCGTAATAATATGGATAGTATGGAAAACAAAATATATAAGTGCTCTTTTTGCGACAAGCCAGAAGGGCCAAACAGAAAGCTGATTGGAAACCCGGAAGGAAATAGCTTCATCTGCGAGGAGTGCGTCTCTCTTTGCAGGGATATTCTTCGCGGGAAGGGCAAGCGCGCCCAAGAGCAGGAGCTAAAACTTTTAACTCCCGAGGAAATTAAACAAAAACTGGACGAATACATCGTTGGCCAAGACGAGGCAAAGCGCGCGCTTTCTGTTGCAGTTTATAACCACTATAAAAGAATAAACTATAACGTAATCCATGCAAACGACCACATTAGCGCTCCGGACGAAATTGAACTTGAAAAGAGCAACATTTTAATGGTTGGGCCAACGGGAAGCGGAAAAACTCTTCTTGCAAAAACGCTTGCAAGAATTTTAAACGTTCCCTTTGCATCTTGCGATGCAACAACTTTAACCGAAGCGGGCTATGTTGGAGACGACGTTGAAAACATTCTTCTAAAACTAATTCAAAACGCAAATTATGATATTCCGCTTGCAGAGCGGGGGATAATTTACGTGGATGAAATAGACAAGCTTGCAAAGAAAAGCCAAAACGTTTCAATAACAAGAGATGTCTCGGGCGAGGGTGTTCAGCAGGCGCTTTTAAAAATTGTTGAATCAACAATTGCAAGCGTTCCACCACAGGGTGGAAGAAAACACCCCCAACAGGAGATGATTCAAATTGATACAACAAACATTCTCTTCATCTGTGGCGGCGCCTTCGTTGGGCTTGACAAAATTGTTGAGGGAAGAATAAACAGCTCAACTCTTGGCTTTAACGCAGATGTCAAAACAAAGGAAGAAAAGGAAAAGTCAAACCTTCTAAAAAATGTCCAACCAGGAGATTTAATCAAATTTGGCCTAATTCCAGAGTTAATTGGTCGCCTTCCCGTCTATGTTTGTTTGGACGAACTTGACGAAAACGCCTTTGTCAAGATTCTAACAGAGCCAAAAAATGCCCTTGTAAAACAATATATAAAGCTGTTTAACATGGACAACATTGAACTTGACATAACAGAAGAAGCGGTTAGAGCGGTTGCAAAGAAGGCAAAGGAACTTAAAACAGGCGCGCGCGGGCTTAGGGCAATAATTGAAGAGGCCATGCAAGACGTTATGTTCTCCGCGCCAAGCAAGCAAAACATAGAAAAAATTGTTATAACAGAAAAAGTAATTTCTGGCGAAGAAAAACCAATTTTAATTTACAAGGAAAAGAAAGAAGAAGCGGTTTAATCCGCTTTTTTTGTACAACAAAAAAAACCTTGCAAAACTGCAAGGTTTTTTATCACACAAAATTTTAACTCTTTCTAAAATTACTTTAATTCAACGGTTGCGCCTGCTTCTTTAAGCTTAGCTTCCATTTCTTTTGCTTGTTCAGCAGGAACATTTTCTTTGAGAACAGAAGGAGCATTGTCAACCAAAGCTTTTGCTTCTGAAAGGCCAAGGCCTGTAATTTCTCTTGCAACTTTAATAACAGCAATTTTGTTTGCGCCTGCTTCTTTAAGGCAAACATTGAATTCTGTTTTTTCTTCTGCTGCTGGTGCGCCAGCTGCTGGTGCTGCGCCTGCAACTGCAATTGTTGCAGCAGCGCTAACGCCAAATTCCTCTTCAAGTTTTTTAACAAGGTCGTTAAGTTCAACAACTGTTAAACCTTTGATGTCTTCAATAAATTTGTTTAAATCTGCCATTTTAATTATTCTCCTATTTTTAAATTTTTTCCGCCCAACTAGGCCTGTTTCTTTGCAATTTCATTAATTGCAACAGCCAAAGAACGCATTGGGTTTTGGAAAATGAACAAAAGTTTTCCAATAAGTTCTTCTCTTGATGGAATTTTAGCAAGAGTTTTAACTTCATCGGAAGAAATTAACTTACCGTTTAGAAGGCCACACTTAATTGAAAGCATGTTTGTCTTCTCGCCAACTTGGCTAACAATTTTTGCCGCGCCAACTTCGTCTTCATAGCCAAACGCAATTGCGCTTGTTCCTTGAAGATATTCTTCCAGGCCAGAAATTCCAAGTTCGTTAGCAGCGCGAAGAACTAAACGGTTTTTGTAAACCTTATAGTCGGAATTGTTCTTTCTAAATTCTGTTCTCATTTCTGTGTCCTGCGCAACATTTAGGCCGCGGTAGTCAACAAAAACAACACATTTTGCCCTAGAAAGCTTGTCTTTAATTTCCGCCACAAGTTCTTTTTTAGCTTCTAAATTAGCACTCACGATTCTCTCCTTTTAATAAATTTTGTGTGAGCAATAAAACAAAACCTCCAATGCCCGAATGAAGCACAAGAGGTTTGATTGTTTCTCATGTTCTTTTCCTCGGCAAGCACCAATTTTGGTTTATGGAAAGTTCCACTTGCTGTCTTCGGACAAAAGTTTTTATTAAATTGCGAAAGTAATATATCACCTAAAAATAAATTTGTCAACAGTTTAAAGAAAATTTTCTCAAAATTTAATCTTTTAGGCGAAAAACTTAGCATGACAAACTTCGCCTTCCAAACCGCTGAAAGAGGGATTGGGTTTTAACAAAGCAATTAAACCAATCGAAGCGCCGTTTTCTTATGGCTTAAAGAATTTTAAAACGCAAAATAGAAAGCTTAAACGATGAATTGTTTGACAAGAACTAAAAAGCCATGTAAAATATAAACAACAAAGGAAGAAATAATTTATGAAATTTTTTGATAAACTCTTTAAGGCAATTGGTTTTGATGAAAGAGAATTTGAACAGGAAGAGGAAAATTTAGGCGAGGGCAAAAATTTAAAGAAAAAGAGAGAGAACGTTGTACTTCCAAATGCAAAATTTAATTTGAAGGAAAAACGAAGAGAACTGCTTGCTAAAAGCCCTCAAACCCAGGAGGAAATTGAAGACCTTGTTCTTCTTTTTAAAGAGGGGGAGGAGCTTTCAATTAATCTTGAAAAATTTAACGAAGAGGACAAGACAAGGGTTTTAGATTTTCTTTTTGGAGCGGTCTTTGCCCTTGGTGGAAGCCTTAAAAAAACAGGCGAAAATTCCTATTTAATGGTGAGCGATGAAGATTGAAAAAAAAATTAAACTTTTAATTTGGACGGCTATTTTTTTAACTTGCCTAATTTTAGATTTAATTTCAAAGCATTTTATAATTGGAATTGACAGCGAGTTTATCCCGGGCTTTATTTCCTTTATCTACCAAGAAAACTTTGGCGCTGCGTGGAGCATTTTTTCCGGAAGCACGGGCTTTTTAATTTTTATTACGGTTTTGGCAATTGCGCTAATTTTGATTTACACACTCTTTTCAAAAACAACAACAACGCTTTTCCATGTTTCACTTGGCCTAATTGTTGGCGGAGCGCTTGGAAATCTCTTCGATAGAATTGTCTTTGGATATGTAAGGGATTTTATCCATTTGGATTTTATGGATTTTCCCGTTTTTAACTTGGCAGATTCGTTTTTAACAGTTGGAGTTGTTTGCCTTATTATTCACTATATAATTGAGGCAATTAAAGAGGCAAAGAGCAAAAAGAAGGAGAGTTAATTGGAAATTTTGGTTGAGAATGAGGAGGTTGGGAAAAGGCTTGATGTCTTTCTTTTGGGGCGCTTTCCAAACCTTTCCAGAAGCAACATTCAAAACAACTTAAAACGCGAAAATTCCTTTCTTTTGCGAAAGGGCAAAAAATTTTTTAAACCGGGCGAAATTTTAAAGAGGGGAGATGTTGTCTTTTTTAACCCGCTTGAACCAAAAGAAGTTTCAACAAAGCCCCAAGATGTTCCCTTTGAAATTGTCTATGAAGATGACGATCTTGCCGTTGTTAACAAACCCCAGGGCGTTGTTGTTCACCCTTGCTTGTCTTGCCCAGAGGGAACGCTTGTTAACGGCTTGCTTTTAAAAATTAAAAATCTAAGCTCAATAAACGGAGAAATTAGGCCAGGAATTGTCCACAGGCTGGACAAGCAAACTTGTGGTCTAATGTTAATTGCAAAAAACGATTTCGCCCATGCAAACCTTTCAAAGCAAATTTCAGAAAAAACTTGCAAGCGAAAATATCTTGGATTAATTGAGGGAGCATTTAAACAGCCAGAAGGTTCGATTGAAACTCTTATTGGAAGAGATAGAAAGGACAGGAAAAAGATGGCGGCCTTTCCTCTTTCGGACACAACAAAGGGCTTAAAGCGCGCAAAAACAAATTACAGAATGGTTGAATATTTCAGCGGCTACAGCCTTGTTGAGTTTAGCCTTGAAACTGGAAGAACCCACCAAATTAGAGTTCACAGCAAATTTTTAAACCACCCAATTGTTGGGGATTTAACCTATGACGGGCCAAAAAAATTTGGCCTTTCTGGCCAGTTCCTTTGTGCATATAAAATCTCCTTTATCCATCCAAGAACAAAGGAGAACCTAGAGTTTAAAATTCAGCTTCCAGAAAACTTTTTAAAAATTTTAAATAATTTAAAAAAATAGAATAAAAAGCGACATTTTTTAACAAATTCTCTCATTTTTTAATAGATAAATTAATATAAATTTTAAAGTGGGTATTGACAAATTAACTTTGTCATTTTAAAATTTTGTTAAAGGAGAGAATATGAAAGTTTATGTTTGCAACGGAAAGTTTGGCGTTATAGGAGAAAACAACAGGGTTGTTGTTCAACCAATCTATTCATCAACGGGCGAAATGGTTCAAAAAGATGAGTTTTTTAAAGCGGAAACCCAAGCGGCTGGCAGCCAAAACAGAGAAGCCGAAATGGAAAGCATATAAAAATTTTTGAAAAGTCAAATAAAATTTTTTAAGAAATAAAATTTGAAAAACTTTAAGGATTTATTGCAAAATAAATCCTTTTATTATATAATTTAAACATGCTTTATTATTTGTTTACCTATAACCTTCCGGCAACAGAAATGTTAATGCTTGTTTTGGCATATTTAATTGCAATTGTCTTTGCGCTCATGTGCCACGAGCTTGCCCACGGCTTTGTTGCCTATAAGTGTGGGGATAAAACTGCAAAGCTTGAAGGAAGGCTTTCTTTAAACCCAGCGAAACATTTGGACTTTTGGGGAAGCCTTTCGTTTTTATTCGTTGGCTTTGGCTGGGCAAAACCCGTTCCAATTAACCCTCTTAACTTTAGAAACTATAAGCGCGACATGGCGCTGGTTTCAATTTCCGGGGTTATAACGAACATTTTGCTTGCATTTTTGGCCGTTCCTCTCTTCATGCTTTGTTCAAGGCTTGATCCTTCCAATTTGTTCTTTGTGTTTTTAACCTATCTTACAATGTTTTTGGTTGTGATCAACATTTCGCTTGCCGTGTTTAACCTGCTTCCAATCTATCCGCTAGACGGGTTCAACTTTATCAACACGTTTTTAAAATATGGAAACAAGTTCTCTCAGTTTATGTACAAATATGGCTCAATAATTTTGCTTGTGCTGATTATAACCGGCCTTTTTGGTTTTGCCTTTAACTATGTTGCAAACGGAATTTTAGATTTATTTTTGATGTTTTGGGGGCTAATGTTTTAGTATGGAAGAAGTTTTGGTTCAAATGGAAATCCCACAGGAAGATGGTTATCACGTTCGTCTAGAAAATTTTGAAGGACCTCTAGACCTTCTTTTGCACTTAATTAAAGAGGCAAAGATGGATATTGCCGAGGTTCGACTATCTGAAATTACAGAGCAATATTTAGAGTATCTAAGCGAGATAGATTCGCTTGACATGGAAAAAGCAAGCGAGTTTATTGAAATGGCGGCAACACTTTTGGAAATTAAAAGCAGAAAGCTTCTTCCAAGGCTTGACGAAGAAGTTCCAGAAGAGGAGAATCCGGAAAAGAAACTTCTGCGCCAAATTGAGGAATACAAAATTTTCAAAGAGGCAAGCGAAAAACTTAGAGAAAAAGAGGAAATCAACAGGCTTTATAAGGAGCCAGAGCCAAGCGCAAATAAGTTTAAGATTGTTTTAAAGGACATGGCGCTTGAAAACTTGCTTGACGCCTTCATGCACTTCATGCACAAGACGCAAGTTGAAAAAAAAGTTGATGAGCCGAAAAACATTGTTAAAGATAGGTTCACCGTTGCAGAAAAAATTGCGGCAATTAAGGACGCAGTTATGGTAAAAGAAAAAGTTAAATTTAAAGAGCTTTTAGATAAGGATATTACAAAAAGCGAGATTATTAACGTTTTTCTTGCAATTTTAGAACTTTTAAAGCTTCAAACAATTTCAATTTCCCAACACGAGCTTTTTGACGAAATTGAAATAACAAAATATAAACCAGCCCAAGAAGCTGAAAATCAGGTTGAAAATTAACAAAAAAATGATATAGTTATAACAGGTGAGATATGAGCGATTTATTTATTGAAAACAATTTGGAAGACATATTACTTAGCATTTTGTTTGTTGCCGGCGAAGGCGTTGACATGAATTTTATTGCAGAAAAGTTGGAAGTTGACCCAAAAAAAGTTAAAAAGGCGGCGGACAAGCTTTCCCAGCGTTTTAGCGGCAGCTGTGGAATTCATTTGATTAAATACAACAGCAAAATCCAACTCTCTTCAAATCCAGATAATGCAGACTATGTTTCAACAGTTTTAAATCCAATCAGAGAGCGCGCGCTAACAAGGGCAACCCTTGAAACCCTTGCAATAATTGCATATAAACAGCCAATTACAAGGCTTGAAATTGAAGAGGTTAGAGGCGTTAACAGCGATTACACTGTTCAAACGCTTTTAGACCACAACCTAATTGAAGTTGTTGGCCGAAAGGACGCCGTTGGAAAGCCCCTTCTCTTTGGAACAACGGAGGAGTTTTTAAAGAGATTCAATCTTGAAGATTTAAGCCAGCTTCCAAACCACGACCAGCTTATGGAAAGAATTAAAACAATCTATGATGATTCTGAAACTTCAACAGAACTCTTTAACAACTTTGAAATTAAAGAAACTGAGGAAAAATTTGAAAAGAGGGATATGAACAGAGAAGAGCTTAGCCTTGAAGAAATTGACTCAAAAATTAAAAAAGCTCTTGAAAACGTAAACTTCAAAGTTCCAGAAAAAGAGGAGATTCCCGCCTTTCTTCAAGGGGAAAATGTTGACATTGTAAGTTAAAAAAACAAGCCGCTTGGCTTGTTTTTATTATTAGTTATTTTTTATTGCCTTTCAAGGTAAATTAATCCGGTTAGCGAAGGGCCAGTGTGGCTGCAAATAACCGGGCCAACAGGGCCAGTTATTATGTTTGTTATGCCAAAACGTTCCTCAAACATCTTTCTAAGCTCATTCATGTTGGTTGGGTCTCCGGCATATGCAAGGAAGATTGGAATTGGAGAGTTTGGGTCATATTTTTTTGCAAATCTGTCAAAAAGGCTTTTGATTGCCTTTTTGCTTCCAATTGCCTTTTCAATAATTTGAAGTTTTCCCTCTTGGTCAAACTTTAAAACAGGCCTAAGTTGAACCATTTTTGCAATTGCCGCCTGGGCGCCGCTTATTCTTCCTCCGCGCTTAAGAGCTTCCAAGTCTCCAAGGAAGAAGGTTACGCAAAGGCGCTTAATTTCCTTTTCCAAAATTTCTTTCGTCTCAAGCGCTGTTTTCCCTTCATTTCTTAATAACATTGCATAAGTTAAAACTGCATTTTGCCCCTGTGTTGCAGATTTGCTATCAAGAATGTAAACTTTGTTCGGCGAAGTTTTGTTGATTTCTTCGGCAACTTGATTTGCAACATCGCAAGTTACGCTTAACCCAGAAGAAAGGCAAACGTGAAGAATGTCCATTTTTGTTCTTTCAAGGATTTCCATGAAATATTCTTTAATTTGAAAATGGTTGAGGCCGGTTGTTGAATAAATTTTCCCCTTCTTCATTTCATCATAGAAAAATTTATATTCTTCAACACTGTCGAAATTGTCCTCAAAAATTTCCCCGTCGCAAATAAAAGCCATTTTTATGTATTCAATTCTGTTTTTCTTTAAATTCGACTTTAATTCGTCGCAGCATGTGTCCGTTGACAAAACAAATTTATCCATACTAATCTCCTTAAAAATTTACCTTAATATATATACCATAAAAAAAACAATTTTCAAAAGAAATAATTGTTTAAAAGTTTTAGAATTGCAAATACTAATTGTAATTCAAGGAGGAATTATGGTTGAATTTGAAAAATCTCAAACAAAAAGAAATTTGGCAAGGGCGTTTGCCGGAGAGTGTCAAGACGGCGCTCGCTATCAGTTTCTTGCCCAGCAGGCAAAGGCGGACGGCGAAAATTATATGATGGACCTTTTAAAAATGCTCGCCAAAAACGAAATGGCTCATGCAAAGGTTTTTTATGATTTTATTTTAAAATATGGAAAGTGTGAAAAGAACATAGACATTGAAGCCGGCTTTCCTGTAACTCCATATGCCTTGGAGCCAGGGTTAAAACTTGCGGCGGACGCAGAATTTTCTCAGTTCGATAATGTCTACCCAGCCTTTGCAAGAATTGCAAGAGACGAGGGCTATGACGACGTTGCAGACCAGTTTTTAAGAATTGCAACGGTTGAAGACTGCCACAACAAGCAGTTGAGAGAACTCTATTCAAAACTTAAGCACAACAAGCTCCACAAAGAGCCTTCGCCAACAAAGTGGAAGTGTTCAAAGTGTGGATATGAAGAGACGGCAAAGCAGCCGCAAAAGACCTGTCCACTGTGCAACTATGCAGTTGGCTACTACATGATTAAACTCTCAGACAATTAAAAAGAGCAAACAAAAACCCAAAGCGAAGCGAAAAAGCTTCGCTTTTTTAATAAAAAATTATAAAAACGCCTCAAAAAACTTGACAGGGGGGGGCAGTACAATAAGCATGTAAAACCACGAAAGTTTTTTGGTTGAGCAGTCCTCTGGCGGTCGTTCAAGTTAACCTTTCTAAATTGCGTTAGCATTAAAGAAGGGTTGATAGCTTCCAAAGAGAACAAAAAAACTTTTATACAGAACAAAACCTTGTTTACGGAAAAGCGTTAACAAGAAATAAATAAAATACTGTAAAATACAAAAGATAGTTAAAAGGGGAAAAAGTTATGAGTTTAAAGGCAAAGCTAATTTCAACAATCTCAGCGTTTGTATTAATTTTAACAATAGTAATAGTTGCCGTTTGGGCGGCAACCCAAGCAAACGTTTCTCTTGGAGGAACAATCAACTTCCAGGCAACAAACGTCTATGCAAAGGTAACTGGAACAGTTACTGGAATGGACTCCAACCCAACTCTTCCAACTCTAATCTTCTCCGAGGGAAGCGACGCTTCATCTGAAGAAGACATAGCTAAATGGAACGAGCTTGCTCTTGTTTTTAACTCAACAGGAACTCCAATTGAAATTGAGGTAACAGTTGAAAACCTAAGCGACGAGCGAAGCCTTGGGGTTTCAATTCAAAACCAAATAGCTTCAATAGAAAATATAGACATATCCATAACCAGCGGAGGAGAAGCCTCAACCTCAGCAACTCTTTCCCCATCAACCGGCTCTGGAACAAGCACAGTTACCTTTCTTGTAACCGTCTCCCTCCAAAACTCAAATGTTTCTGTAACAGATGCAATCTATAACATTTTAATAAGACTTACTGACGAATCGCAAATGAAACAGATTAACGTTTACAGCAATGATCCAAGCCTTGGAACCGTTTCCGGGGGCGGCCTTTATGCTCCAGGGGCAACTGTAACTTTGAGTGCTTCTCCGGAAGATGGAAAAACTTTTATAGCTTGGGCAAGCTCAACCAACCCAGAAGAAATGGAAATCCTTTCAGTTTCTCAAACTTTTAGCTTTGAAGTTTCTGACGATTCGGCAAATGCAATTTATGCTCTATTTAACGAAACAACTGCTTCTTTAACTGAAGGAGAATACACTTATACCTTATACAACGAGGTAAAGCTTGCAGAAGTTTCTGGAGTTCAAGATAAAAGCATTGCCTCCGCAACCATTTCTCAATTTGTTCAAAATAATTCATTTAAAGTTTTTTCAATCGGAAATTTAGCTTTCGTTAGCTGCACGAATTTAAATCAAATTGAAATTCCTGAAGGCATTGCAATCATAAAATTAAGAGCGTTCTTTGATTGTATATCTTTAACAAATCTAACGCTTCCCTCTTCGATAAAATCAATTGAGCTTTCCGCCTTCCAAAACTGCAACCAACTCCAAGAAGTAACAATTTTAGGAAATATTGAAAGTTTGGATGAATATGCTTTTGTTGGCACAACAGTGGAAAAACTTACGATTGACGGAGGGGTTACAAAACTTCCAGAGGGCTTGTTTGAGGCGAACAACTTTACATCACTTAGTGAAATTGTTGTTGAAGCGGGTTCAACTTTAACTGCTGAACTCCCAAGTTATGAAACATGGACCAAAAACGGCGGAGATGAGCCTCAAACAAACTTCTCTGGCGAAGGGACTTACACAAGGCCAGTTGTTGTGAAAAGTTATCATGCAACTCTTTACACAACAGATGCGGGCGGAACAACAGAGTTGGACGCAGAGGTTAATATATACACAGACATGACCGCTGAATTAAAGTATACAATAACCAGAGATGACGGCACTTCCACTGTTACACTAAAAGGCGAATACACAAAGTTTGTCAATTTTGGCTACATTTCAAACCCAACATATCTTTCGACAAATGAAGGCGGAGAGGTTATGGAATGGAAGGAGGGGGATTCTGAGGATTCAGAACTTTATACAATGGCGGTTTTTATTGCAGAAGGAGTATGGATTTTTGACAATTTTGTATATTACGCAGAAGCTTCTGGATTTGCAGATGATTATACCCCTTCTGGAACGGACCAAATTATTGGTGGAACATTTGGGGTTATCAGAGGGCTAACTGGAAGCGAAACGATCTCAGAGCTCTTTGGGGCGGGCGGACAAGGAGCTATGACTTTCTTGGACAGATATGCCAGCGGAGATTCCTCCGTTCAGGCGAATTTCGTTAGTGCAGGCAACTACACTGTTATTTCGCTTGACGGAGAAGCGGCAACAGACCAAACAACAGTTTCGCTTGGCTATCACACTCTTGAAATCTCCTTTCAACTAAACGGAGAAACCGTTACCGCAACTGTTTCGTTTGTTTCTTCAAGCGAGCCTGAAATACATCTTTAATTTTAGCTTGGCTCGCAGTATGGTTAAATTGTTTGTATTTTATTTAATTTTGAGCTATCATATTCCTATATCCTTAAAGACAAAGAGGGAACATGGGAAAGTTTCAAACCATAAGTTCAAAGGGGATTAAGCACTACACCGTCTTTGAAAAGAAAAGTTTTAGAAATGTTTTAAGCCTTGAAAGAGAGCTTCCAATGTATAATTTCATTGGGGAGGGGCGCTATGTTCTTTCGGAAACATATTTGGATTCTCCAAACAATCTTCTTGCAAGCGCGGGGATAATTTTGTGTAAAGTTGTTGTTGGAAACAAAGCATATTTTAGGGTTGAGAGAGAAGACTATCTCTTTGGAAAGAATTTGACGGATGAAAAGAAGGTTTATGTCCACCCAATCAAGGCCTCCGACACGGTTGAAGACCATTCCTTTTTCATCAAAGACGGAATAACTTCCCTTTTTACAACAAAGTTCCACATAGATTTTGACAACATATTAAAGAACGTTGTTCCAAAAATTGAAGTTACAACAAAGGTTGATGTCTTTAAAATTTTAAGCGGAACAGGCTTTAAAGGGTCGATGCACTTTGAGGAAGTTAAAATTAAAAACAACTTCACAAAAAGGAAGGCAGAGATATATATGATGACTGTTGAACAAACTTCTTCAATGTTGTCAACAGATGAGTTCGACAATTTCATACAAAAACTTGAAAAATATTGCAAAGAAGTAACTCCAACAACAGATTCTAGCTATCAAATTGCTGAAAGATTGACAAAATAAATAGTTTATTGTGATATAATTTTGCATACAATAAAGAAGGTGGGAAATATGATCAAAATAGTTGTTGATTCAACTTGTGCTCCAAACGAGCAATATGTTAGGGAAAAGGGAATTTTTGTCAACCCTTTAAGAATTTTGTTTTCAGACAAAGAGTATACGGAATGTGACAGTTTATATGATGAAATATATGATAAGATGGCCGAAAGCAGCGAAATTCCAAAAACAAGCCAGCCCTCTCTTGAAAGTTTCATAGATATTTACAACGAAATTATTGATGGCGGAGACGAGGCTCTTGTTCTAACGCTTTCAGAAAATCTTAGCGGAACATACAGCTGCGCTTGCCTTGCAAAGGAAAGCTGCAAGGACCCAAGCAAGGTTACAATTTTTGACACCCAGTCCATTGGCCAAACATCAATTGGCTATGTCTATGAAGCAACCAGCATGATTGAAAATGGAAAGACCAGGGAGGAGATTGTTTCCTATCTTTCTAAGCTTAGAAAGAACAGCGCAATAACGTTCATTCCAGAGACAATGGAAAATTTAAAGAAAAACGGAAGAATTGGAAGCCTTAAAGCAGTTGTTGCAGAGTTTTTAAAAATTAAGCCGATAATTCTGTTTAAAGAGGGTGTGTTAAGCGATAAAAAGGCAATTGGTCTAGTTAAGGCAATTGTTGACATGATTAAGCAAGTTCCAGAAAAGGTTAAACATCTTTTTGTTATCAAGGCTGGAAAACCGGATTATTTTGCAAAGTTTAAGGAAAAAGTCTTGGAGTTCTTCAAGGGAATTCCAATTATGGAGGGAACAGTTTCGCCTGTTGTTGGGGCGCATGTTGGCCCGTCAATTGGCCTTGCTTGGGTTGCAGAGTAAAAAACGCGAAGTCGCGTTTTTTTGTTTAATTGAGCTTGTGGCAGCCTGAAAACCTCTTGCATATACTGGATAAAACCATGGAAACAGGCTTTTCAAAAAAAATATAAAATTTTTGAAAAAAGTTGTAAAAAACTGTTGACAAGGTTTTTTAAATGTGGTATATTTACCTCGCTACGCTGTTAAGCAGCTGCTTATTTGCGTAGCAAACTCCCTTTATTTTTAAGGGAAAGAACCTTGAAAACTGAATAGAATATGGAAAGAAAAGGTAGATGTGTTAAACATTAAGGTTTTAATTTACCTTGTCAATTTCAAAGATACTTATTCCATTTTACGCAAAGTATAAAAAAGCAAAAGATAGTTTTTGAGCTACAAAAATCAAACAAAACGATATCAACTTCCAAAAGAAGTTAATATACAAAAAACGTTAGAGTTTGATCCTGGCTCAGGACGAACGCTGGCGGCGTGCTTAAAACATGCAAGTCGAACGGAGTTTAATTGTGGCTTGCCACGGTTAAACTTAGTGGCGGACGGGTGAGTAACACGTGAGCAACCTGCCTATCACAGGGGGATAACACTTAGAAATAGGTGCTAATACCGCATATGACCACAGACCGGCATCGGTTAGAGGTGAAAGGAGTTAAATCTGGTGATAGAGGGGCTTGCGCATCATTAGCTTGTTGGTGAGGGTAACGGCCCACCAAGGCGACGATGATTAGCCGATCTGAGAGGATGACCGGCCACACTGGAACTGAG
>CALWHN010000016.1 GCA_944380415.1 uncultured Clostridia bacterium
GTCTAACTTATGAAGCAAGCCCGATTTTATTGCCATTTCAAAAAATTTTGGCTCCGACCCAAAAAGCTGAACAGCCTTAACTTTCTCCTGCGGCTCCGTTAAAAGAAGCCATGCAGATTTGTTCGACCCAAGCCCGTTGTTTTCATCTTCAAAATTTTCAGTTAATATATATTTTTGCGCTTTACCTTCGCCATAGACAAGCCCCTTTGCACTCACCATTTCAGAAAATGCAATTTCTGCGCCAAAATAGCAGGCAATTGCGCGATATCCAACATCGCTAACCCCGGCCATTGGTGCCAAAAACAAATTATTTTTAAAAGATAAATTTCCTATTTTCACTAAAAAATAGTTTAATAAACATTTGGGCTCTTGTCAAATTTTATTTGAGGCTTTTGTCAAACTTTTCAAAACTTTTAAAGCCAACAGAAACTCTCTGGCGAACAATCAACTCTTCAAGCGTTTGAGGGTTTATCCCCTTTCTTTCATGCCTGATTTTTGGCTCAAATTTTCCAAAGCCGCAAATTTTAACGCTTTCTCCTCTTCTTAAAACTTCGCCAATTAATTCCGTTATTGCGTTCAAACAATTTAAACAGTCCCGCTTGGAAAGGCGGGTTCTTCTTGAGGCAAAATCTATAAGTTCGTTCCTGTTCATTTTTTAATTATTGCCAAATTAATTTATTTTAAAATTAAATCTTTTTTTTAAATTTAAATAAATTAAAAAATTTATTTTTAAATGTAACAATCTTGCTTCCCAGCGGAATTTTTGACAATTCTTCATCATTAAATATTGGAAAAATAATTGAAAAAATTAAATATATTAATCCGGCAATTAAAAGTGAAAAAATAATTGAAATTAATCCAGAAAAAGTTAAATTAAATAAATAATTAAATCCAATTGCAACTCCAAGGGAAATTAAAGAATTTAAAAATATAAAAAAAATCGGTTTAAATTTAATTGAAAAATTAAATTCATGTCTCAATGTTATTATGTTAAGGCCCGCTGCAATTGAATAGCAAATTGCAGAAGCAATTGCCGCCCCATAAATTCCAAAAGCGCCGGAGACAAAGACAAGTGTTAGCAAAATTTTAATTACTCCCGCAACGGAAACATTTGCAAGCGCCGCCAAGCTTTTTCCGTTCCCCTGCAAAATTGCCGTTGTGATTTGCAAAAGAGAAATATAAAGTATGTTTATGGCAGATATTCTTAAAAGAAGTGCGCCAAGCGACAGCAAATTTTGATTTGTTGCCGATGGATATAAAACGGCAATAATTTCGCGCGAAAAGCAAAAATATATGAAAATGCACGGAATTGCTATATAAAAAATTAGCTTAAAAACAGAACTTGCATCCAAGTTTTTCTCCTGCTTTTCCCTTCCATAAGAAATTGCTGGAACAAGGCTTATTGCAATGGCCATTGAAAAAACCGTTGGGAAGTTTACAAGGCTGTTTACCATTCCTGAATAAACGCCAAACATTTCTGTTGAGATTTCAGAGGAATTTCCGCTTGAAACCAGAAGATTGACAATTAAAAAACTGTCAATTGCCAAAATAAGCGGCATGATTAAGCTGTTTAAAGTTATTGGAAGCGTTTGTTTAATTAAAAGTTTTAGGTCCTGTGAAAAAGTTGTTTCAATTTCCGGCTCCAAAATGTCAAGTTTTTTTCTTTTGAAAGCATATGTAATTGCAAGATATAAAAGCGCAAAAATTTCGGAAGCCCCAACGCCAATCATTGCCCCCATCGCGCCATAGGCTGGGCCTCTTCCAATCAACAAATGTGCAAATGTTAAACCGAGAACAAATTTTAAAACTTGCTCAACAATCTGAGAAACTGCCGTTGGCGTCATGTTTTGATAGCCTTGAAAATAACCCCTAAACGCGGTCAACACGCTTGCAAAGACAATTGCAATTGCCGCCCCAACATATCCAAGAGCTGCTTTTTCGTTTCCTTGAAAGGAAGAAAGCGGCCCACCAAAAGCTAAGAACAAACCAGAAAAAACAAGCGAAACAACAAGGAGAAGGATTATTGATTGAAACAAAAACCTCCTGGCCCGCTTGTTTTCGCCCTTTGCTCTGCAAGAGGCAACAAGTTTTGAAAGCGCCGTTGCCGACCCGCCGCTTGCTAAAATTAAAAAAAGCGAAAAAATTGGAAAAACAAGCTGGTAAATTCCAATTCCCTCTGGGCCCAATATGTTTGAAAGCGGAATTCTGTAAATTGCTCCAATAAGCTTGCAAATTAAACCGCCAACAAGCAAAATTAGTGCACCCCTAGCAAATTTGTTTTCTTTTAGATTTTCCACGAAACTATTTTCTGGAAAAAAACTTTTTATATTCAAAAAATAGCAAAGAAAAAACTAATTACACAATTATATTCCCTCTCCTGTCTGCTGGTTGAAAACAGGCAGAAATTCCCTCAAAGAAACTAATAATTGTTGGAACAATTGTACAACAAAAAATAAGATAGCAAATTCCTGCCCCAGTTTTTCCCGCATAAAACTTGTGGAGGCCAAAAGTTCCCAAAAAAATTGCAAGAAGCACGTAAGTAACTTTATTTACAACCTTTCTGCTCTCTTGAATAGGCGTTGGAACTTGTTCAAATCTGTTCGAGTTGGAGTTGTCAACATTGACAACAATCCCCTTGCCTATAGCCTCCTTAAAAAAATCTTCTTGATTTTTCTTTTCGTTTTCTTGCTCTGAAACTACAACTTTTGGAGTTATGATTATTTCATCATTAGAAGTATATTTTTCAACTTCCATTCCAACCTTGGGCTCAAAATCTATGTCTGTTTTTTTAATTTGTAAAACCTGCCCATCATCTGTTCCAATAAAAACATTTTCTGGTGATATTTTAATTATTTTCATCTTTTGCTCCTTACTTTTATAATGTACACTAATATAATACACATTTTAGAAGCATTTGTCAACACATTTGGGTTATAATTATATAAAAAATGGGTATTATAATTTATACATGGATATATTAAAAAGAATAAATGAACTAAGAAAAGAACGAAACTGGACGATCTATAGGCTTGCAGACGAATCTGGCGTTTCTCAATCAACGCTTTCAAATATGTTTTCAAGAGAGACCTTGCCTTCAATTTCCACGTTAGAACAATTATGCGGAGCTTTCAATATAACTCTTTCACAATTTTTTGAGGAAGATCAAGGTCAAGAAAACGAATTTTCGCGCAAATTCAATATGCTAAGCAACAGAGAAAAAAATGTTGTTTTGGAATTAATAGATTTATTAAATAAAAAATGAAATTGTTATCAAAAAAACACCCTAGAGTTTAAGGTGTTTTTTTAAACAATTATCTTGTTTATTTTTTTATTTTATTTAAAAGCTCATCAATTTTTAGGGCGTTTTGCTCAACATAGTCAAGTGAAAACTCCAAATCTGGAATTCTTTTAATTTTTAAAACCTTTGCAAGTTCTCGCCTAATATACCCTTTTGATTTGTTTAAGATTTTAACAACTTCCTTTGTCTCTTCTTCGCTTCCCAAAACAGAAATTAAAACTCTTGAAAGATACAAATCTGGCGAGGTTTTAACCTCTGCAATGGTAACAAATTTTCCGTTTAGAGTGTTCATATTGGAAATTATTTTCGACAAGTCATTTTTTATTTCCAAATTTACCCTTTCCATTCTAAATTTCAATTTTCCACCTCTAATTTGAAATTGGCTGGTTTATATAAAACTCAATTTTGTCATCAACTTTAACAAGATTTGCATCTTTAATTTTAATTCCACATTCAAAGCCTTTAACAACTTCCGCCTTGTCGTCCTTAACAATCTTCAAGCTTTCAATTTGATTTTCACAAATCAGCTCGTCGCCTCTGAAAACTCTTGCAAAACTATTTCTAGTTGCCTTTCCGTCTGTTATATAGCAACCAACAACATGTCCAACAGATGAAAGTTTGAAAACTGCTCTAACTTCGGCGTGTCCAATTACGACTTGCTCATATTTGATTGTTTTCATCCCTGTGATTGCAGCGGTTAAATCGTCAACAACCTCATAGATAATTGAATAGTTTTTAATTTCAACTTTTTCAGCCTTTGCAAGAGCTGCCGCTTTTGGCCCGGTTTTAACGTTGAAGGCAATTATTACTGCGTCGGAAGCCTTTGCCAAAATAACATCGGACTCTGTAACAAAACCAGCCGCGCTGTGGATACAGTTAACTTTAACTTCCTCATTCCTAATTGTTTCTGTTGTTTGCCTAAGGGCCTCAACAGAGCCTTGAACGTCGGCCTTAATAATTATGTTAAGCGATTTTAACTTTCCTTCGTTGACTTTGCTCATAAAATCGTCAAGTGAAACTCCGGATGTTGTGCTTGCTTTTTCAATTTTAATTTTTGCCTTTCGCTCTTCAATAACCTGCTTAGAAAGTTTTTCATCAATCGCCGCAACAGAATCTCCAGAACTTGGAACTTCGTTAAATCCAAGGACAGAAACGCAAATTGAAGGCCCTGCCTCTTTAACAGCTTTTCCGTTTTCGTCATACATTGCCCTAACTTTTCCATACGTTAAACCAGAAACAATGTTATCGCCAACTCTAAGAGTTCCATTTTGAACCAAAACAGAAGCAACAGGCCCACGGTTTTTGTCAAGTTCTGCTTCAATTACAACACCAGTTGCCATTCTTGTTGGGTCCGCTTTAAGTTCTTGAACCTCTGCAACCAAGTGAATCGTTTCCAAAAGCTTGTCAATTCCCATTCCTGTTTTAGCGGAAATTGGAACAAAGATTGTATCTCCGCCCCATTCTTCCGGCAAAACGCCCTTGTCGGCAAGCTGTTGCTTAACTCTTTCTGGATTTGCCTCTGGCTTATCCATTTTGTTGATTGCAACGATCATTGGAACATTTGCACTCTTAATGTGGGCAATTGCCTCTTCTGTTTGAGGCATAATTCCGTCGTCTGCTGCAACAACCAAAATTGCAACATCTGTAACCTGGGCTCCGCGAGCACGCATGCTTGTAAATGCGGCGTGTCCTGGGGTATCAATAAAGGTAATTTTCTTCCCACCGGCAACAATTGAATATGCGCCAATTTTTTGCGTAATTCCGCCCGCTTCTCCAGAAACAACATTGGTTTTTCTAATTGCATCCAGAAGCGAAGTCTTTCCGTGGTCAACGTGGCCCATAACTGTTACAACTGGGGGTCTTTCAACAAGGTTTCCAGACTCCTCCTTTGAAGTCATCTCTTTAAGCTGCTCTTCAAAGGTTTTTTCAAGTTTTAATTCAAGCGTAATTCCAAGTTCGCTTGCAACAAGTTCTGCAGTTTCAAAATCGATTACGCTGTTTATTGTTGCCATAATACCCAAAATCATAAGCTTTTTAATGATTTCGGTTGCTGGTTTTCCGGTTTTCTCAGAAAGCGCTTTAACGGTTATGTGCTCGCTTGTTATAACTGCATGGTCAATTGTTGGTGCGACAAATGCTGGGGCTTTTTCCTTCTTTGTTTTGATAAGCTTTCTGGACCCCATTCTAACTTCTTCAAAACCATCTGAGTTGTTTACAAAAACATTTTTATAGTTTTGGGTGTTTCTTCTTGATGTTGGCTGTCTCTTTTCATCTAAATCCCTTGAAGAAGATTTATTCTTATTGCCAAAATTTCTTGTATTTTCTTGAATAACAATGTCTGGCGCAGCAAATGACCTAAAATTGTTGCCTCGGCTGGATGCAAACCCCGCCCCACGCTGAGGCTCTTTTTGGCCTTCCTTTTGCCCAAACGGCTTGCTGAATTGCTTTTGAGGAGCTTGTTTTTTAAAGTTTTTGTCCTTGTTAAACTCCCTTCCCGTTTGAGAAGCATTAAATTGGCGCTTTTGATCGGCAACACATTCTTGTTTTGGTGCTGCTTGTTCAACCTTTGGCTCAACTTCAACTTGAGGCTTTGGCTCTTCCTTTTGCTCTAAAGAATTTTTGTGTTTTAACTTTAAAGCTTCTGAAAGAACGTGTTCAAGTTGAATTCGCGTTGAACGAAGGTCGCGAATTAAAGCTTGAACCGCCCCACTAACCTGGATATCATGGATTTTCTTTAAATTAATAAATCCGCCACTTTTATTTTGTTCTGCCATCAAATCTCCTTATTTTCTAAAAGTTTTTCATAAATTTCATCGCCAATTTGACATTTAAAAGCTCTGCTAAGCCCTCTTGTTCTTTTAAGTTTTGAAAGGCAATCTTTGTCCTTGCAAATATATGCACCTCGTCCATCTCTCTTCCCCGTTTCGTCAACAAAAATTTCTCCATTCTTGTTTTTAACAACGCGAATCAGTTCATCCTTGCCCTTCATCTGTCTACACACGCAGCACATTCTTAAACTGGTTTTCATTTTCCTCCTAGTTATTGGCCGTCAATTTCTTCAAGGTCATCAAAGCTGTTGAAATCATCATCCATAGGTTCGTCCATAATATTTGTAAGCTCATATTCAACTTCTGTTGGAGCGTCATCTTTTGATGCTTCGCTTTCCGGTTTGACATCAATTTTCCAGCCTGTAAGCCTTGCAGCAAGCCTAACATTTTGGCCATTTTTCCCAATTGCAAGAGAAAGTTTGTCATTAGGAACAATAACTCTTGATGCTTTCAAGCTGTCGTTTGTTTCAACGCTTATAATTTGAGCTGGGCTAAGCGCTCTTGCAATGTATTCAAGTGGATCATCTGAGTATAGAACTAAATCAATTTTTTCTCCGTTTAACTCTGAAACAATTGTGTTAATTCTAATCCCCCTGTTACCAACGCATGCACCAACAGCGTCAACATTTGGTTTTTCGCTGTAAATTGCAACTTTTGTTCTGTTTCCAGGGTCTCTTGCAATGTTTTTAATTATAACTTCCCCGCTCTCAACTTCTGGAATTTCAAGCTCAAAAAGCTTTCTAACAAAGCCAATGTTGCTTCTTGAAACCTGAATTTGAGGGCCGCGGAAGGAATCTTTAATTTTTTTGACATAAACTTTAATCCTGTCGCCTTCTCTAAATTTTTCGCCAGGAATTTGGTCGCTCTCAAGCATGACACCTTCGCTGTGAGAACCGGCAATTTGAACATAGACAACGCCATTGTCAATTCTTTTAACAACTGTCGTTAAAAGCTCATCTTCTTTTTCGCTAAGTTCACTAATTGCAATTTGTTTTTCAAGTTCTTTAAGTTTTTGCATAACAACTTGCTTTGCAGTTTGCGCAGCAATTCGGCCAAAATCTTTAGTTGACTCTTCTTCAACAACGCTGTCGCCAATTTGATAGGACTTTTTAACTTTTCTTGCGTCTTCAAGGCTAATTTCCTTGTCCTCATCTTCAACATTTTCAACAACGCGCTTATAGCTGTAAATCTTAATTGTGTTCTTCTCTGGCGTAAGCTTAACTAGCGCATTTTTTGCTTCGCCATACATTTTTTTATACGCAGAAGTTAGCGCAGTTTCAAGAGTTTCAATAAATTGCTCTTTGTTAATTTTCTTCTGCTGTTCAAGTTCTTCAAGTGCTAAAAAGAAATCTTTATTAATCATTTTAATTCTCCTAATCCTAAAAATCTAAGTGCAAAACCATGTTTGCTATTTCTTTTCGGTCAAATTTTCTATCTCCAACAGTAACCGTTTGACTGTCAAAATCTAAAAGTTCTCCCGTATATTGCTTCTTCTTGTCAACTGCCCGATAAAGTTTAACATCAACCTCTTTCCCCAAATTGCGTTTTAAATCCGAATCCGTTTTAATTGGCCGATCTAACCCACACGAACTGACGTTTAGAATGTAGGTTGCATCCCCTGTTGGGTCAAGCTCGTCTAAGGGCCCATCAATTGCCTTGTGAACGCGTTCACAATCGTCAAGAGTAATTCCGTTTGGACTGTCAATGTAAAAAGTTAGGTTCATTCCGTCAACTTTCTTTGAATATTCAACGTCAACAACTTCATAGCCAAGTTCTGAGATTATTGGGCAAATTTTTTCCTTAACAATTTCAATTGTTTTAGCCATTTTCCTCCTTTTTTTAAAAAACAAAATTTCCCTTATTTTTTTAAGAAGGTGAGCCCCTCGGCTCACCCCTTTAAAATTAAGTCAACAGTATTATACCACAAAAACAAATAAAAGCAACAAAATTTTGGAACTTTTTTCTTGGGGTTAACACAATTTACTTTTGATGCATAACTTATTATTGAGAATAAAAAAACAAAATGGAGGTTAAGATGTCTTTTTATATCAACAACAATAACACTTGCCGTCCAGGAGGACTTAGCGGAAACCCTTCTAATGGCTTGTGCGAAAAGGCACTAATTGAAGTAACAAAAGTCTTCGATGCGTGCAGGCAACAAAGCATTGAAAGTGGCCTAGCTTTGCCTTTAACAAATTTCACACCTGCTGGCCCAACTTTGCCTTTAACATTTATTTCCGCAACAACAGTTCAAACAAGTCCGGCAGCTATTAGCGATGTTATTATAGAAAGAATTGACCAACGACCAAACTTTGCAAATGTTTCCGGAACAGTAACTGTCCCAATTGTCGTTCAATATCGCGACGCAAACAATGTTTTGGGAACCGCTACATCATCAATAACCGTTCCTGTAAGCGTTTTAATGTTCGTTCCTCAGCCTTCGGTAACGCCAATCAATGTTGAAGTTTTTGCAACATTCACAGCAACAATTGGAACAATCTCGGCAGACGGCGCAACAGCAACGGTAACAGGCTGCCTAAACTTGATAATCAAAATTACGGCAGATGTTGACATTCTAGTTCCATCATATGGCTATCCAAACATTCCACCATGTCAACAAACGGAATCTCAAGTTTGCCCTGGGCCGGGAGAACTTCCCCTCTTCCCAACAGCAATTCAATAGAAAATTTTACACTTGTTCAAACAAAGATGGAGAGCCTCCATCTTTGTTTTTTGACTTTTTGCTTATGTTTTGATAAAATGTTTATATGGAATTAGTTAGAAAAGGTTTTTCAGTTTTCTTAATTCTTCTCTTTGCAGTCTTTGCTTTTTGCGCCTGCGAAGATGTTCCATCAAAAAAAGACGAAGTTTCATTTGTTGGCGAACTTGGCGTTTGGTGGTGGAACGACAGCCTTGGAGAGGAATATCTTTCCTTTGCCAAAGAAAACGGCGTTACTGAAATTTACTATGACTCGGACTTTGACTTAGACACAGAGGCTTTTATAAAAAGCGCAAATGAAAAAGGAATTAAAGTTTATTGGCTTGCCGGTGACTATAGATGGTTTGAAGATAGGAGAAGCGAATTGGTTTCTCAAGTTGAGGCATATCAAGCCTTCCAAAGCCAAGCGCAATGCAAGTTTAGTGGAATTCACCTTGACATTGAGCCACACCAATCTCCAAACTTTGAAACAAACAGAGAGGCGACAATTTTAAATTATCTTGAACTTGTCGAGTTTATAACCTCCACCTATCCAAACATAACCTTTGATTTTGACATTCCGTTTTGGCTTGAAGACGAGCTAACTTTTAGGGGCGAAACAAAGGAAGCTTTCAAGTTTGTTTTCGACATGGCAAGCCGAGTTTTTGTTATGAGCTATCGCGACACTGCCGAAGAAATTTTGGCCGTTGCAACTGAAGAACTAGAATATGCAAAAGAAAGAAACAAGCCAATTTTCCTCTGCGTTGAAACCGGCGAGGAAGACCCGAACATAACTTTTTTTGAAGAGGGAAAGGAGTTTCTTGGCGGCGAGCTTCAAAAAATTAAAAATTCAAAGGATGTTGGAATAAGCATTCACGACATTGTTAGGTGGAAAAATTTGAAAGATTAATAAAAAGCCCTTGCGGGCTTTTTTTAAAGCGTTGGTTGAAAATCTTGTGCTGTGGAAGGTTTTGCTTTTGCTGTAAAAAACTGTTTTAATTTCGATAGGGCTTCGCCCAAAACCTGCTGCTCTGTCTTTTCTGTTGTGTCAATTACGATGCAATTTAAATTTCTTGATTTTGCATATTCAGCCGTTGGGTCGGAATCCAAATTGTAAACTTTTTTAAACTTTAAATCTAAGTCGTTTTTATCTCTCTTCTCAATCCTTTCAATCCTCTCTTCCTTTGAGCAAGTAAGAAGAATGTTAACGTCAAAGTCCGCGCCGCGCTTGACAAATCTGTCAAAAATTTTTATTGTTCTTGGGCTTAAATTATAAATTAAAGTTGACAAAAAGCCCCTATCTAAAACAATGTTTCTATCTTTATTTTTATTTTTAAAGCGCAAAAGCAAATTGCAAAAAACTTCTGAGACAATTTTGCTTGACTCTTTAAAACGAAAGATTGCCCTTTGGACTCTGTGTGCAAATTTATATCTTTTGCTGTTTTTAGACTTTATTTTTAACATAGCCCAAAGCGGGTGGCCAACAAATTCAAAATTTAATGCTTGTGCAAGTTTTTTTGCAAGCGAAGTTTTTCCAACGCCGTCTGCCCCGTCAACTGAAATAATCATGATTCTCTCCCAGCTATATTTTAACATGCAAAAACCAAATGTCAATTCCAAATTTTAAAAAAATCCTTTTTAAAGGATTTTTATGAAACAGCATTTTCAAGTTGGAACAAAACGCCATGTTTTTGGGCCTTTTCATAGATTTCGGCCGTTATAATTTGCATGTCTTTAACAATCACTTCGCCGTTTAACCCAACAATTGTTTTGTTTGCCGTTTTCCCAATAATTTCGCTTGATGGGCCAACTTTCTTTGGAAACTGAATTTCTGTTCTGGTTTTAAACTGTTTTTCGCCCTCAATCTTGTTTTCAGTTGCAAAACTTTCTTGGTTGTAATTGCTGCTGATAATTGGAATGCTTTCAGTTAAAATTGAAACCTTAATTTCTGGGAGGTCTTTAATTTCAATCTTCTCCCTGGGCTTAACTTTTGAGATAACAAATTTCTTTTCCAAGGTGTTGAAAAAAACCGCATCTCTTCCCATTCTAACTAGCGAAGCGGCAGGAAGAACAATTTTCTTTGTTGTTTGAAATGAAAGAACATTGAATTTTTCATCAAAAAATATGTCCGAAATCTTTCCAAGATCCTCTCCCGAAACAGAAATTGCAGGTTGATTCATAATTGTTTGCTCGTCCAAAGAAAGAGGCGAGGTTAAGCCAAGATTTTTAACAATCAACGCTTCGCTTAAAGAAAAAATGTCTTTCGAAGCGATAAATCCAACAGAGAATTCCATTTCCTCGTCGACAAAGCAGAAGCCAAGAATTTTCTTCTTTGAAATATCCAATATAAAATTACTAACTGTTCCAACTCTTACTCCTTCATAAATTGAAAAAACAGGTTTTGAAACTACCTCAGAAATTTTGAACATATCTCCTCCAAGCAAATGCGCCTAATTTAACATATTTTCAAAGCCAAAGTTTTATTCCAGCGGTTGCATTTTTCGCCTTTTTATGATAATATATCTAAAAAAATGGAGGGGATAACATGTGTTTTTTTAGAAAAACAAAATTTGTAAAACCAAATTTAAACATAAACTCAAAAGAAATTGTTGTTTTTCAACCATTCAAGCGAAACCGAATTTATTTTGGCGCAAAAGTTGAATCCCCTCGAAACTTTTCCTTTGTTATAACCTCAAACGGAAAGGTTTTAGATGTTTTAAAAGATGAAATAACGATCTCAATTAAAGAACTTCCCCAAACAACCCAGGCGCTAAAGCTATATAAGGTCAACAAGCGCGGCCGCGGGCCAAAGTTTTTCTCCGCAGAAACATATTTTGTCAATCAAAATGTGTTTGAAAATTTTGAGTGGAACAGCTTTGAGGCAGAGCTTGAAGATCGGGAGTTTGGCCCGTTCAAATCAAAAAGCTTGGGTAGCTTGTGTTTTAGGGTTTCAAGCCCCAAAAAACTTTTAAACTTCTTAATTCCCCAAATGGGAATAGTTAGCAGTGTTCAAACAGAAAGCGTTATTTCAAATTTTGTAAATGAAAAAATTTCTCGCGTAATTGAAAAAGAAAATCCCTCTGCGCGAAAGCTTTATTTCAAAGACCAAGAACTTATTAAAACAATCTTTACAAAGCTTGCAAATTGGCTAAACGAAATTGGAATTGAGCTAATGAAAATAGATTTAATTTCAACGAAATTTCCTTCTCAAATTTCCTCTGCCCTTTCAAAAATCAAAGAAAAACCAGAGGGCGTCAAGGGCTTTGGCAGCGTAAGTTTTGAGGAGTGGCAAAACAGCAACCCAGCAAACGAAAGAAAAGAGCAAATACCAAAGTTTGTTACAATTACTCCAAGCGGAAAGAAAAGCCATTTCTTTAAGGAATCGATGGCCCCCTATTTCTTCGATGATGACGAAGAAGATGAGCCAGAGAAAGAAATAAAACAAAGCCAACCAAAGAAGAAGAAAATTTGGAAAGGCGTTGACGAAATTGCAAAAGAGAAAAAAGAAAAAAGCATAGTAAACCTGGATTCAGATGAATAATATAAAAAAGCGCAATCTTGCGCTTTTTTAAAACAAATTGTCAATAAACTCGCTAGCGTCAAACTCTTCCAAATCTTCAAGCCCCTCTCCAACGCCAACATAGAAAACCGGAACTTTTAGTGTTTTTGCAATTGAAATTACAATTCCTCCCTTTGCAGTTCCATCTAGTTTTGTTAAAATTATTCCGTCAAGCTTCATAAACTGGCTAAAATGTTCAATTTGGCTAACAGCGTTTTGCCCCGTTGTTGCATCCAAAACGATTAGGTTATATCTATTTGCCTCTGGATATTCCCTTGAAATAATCTTGTCAATTTTGCCAAGTTCTTTCATAAGGTTGTCCTTTGTGTGAAGTCGGCCAGCCGTGTCAATTAAAAGAACGTCTGTTTTCTTGGCTTTTGCGCTTGCAATTCCGTCGTAAACAACGGCGCCCGCGTCCGCGCCCTCGGCGTGTTTAATAATTCTAACTTTTGCCCTTGAAGCCCACTGGGAAAGCTGCTCAGAGGCTGCCGCGCGGAATGTATCCGCCGCAACAAGACAAACGTCCAACTTTTGCTCTTTTAGCTTGTATGCAAGTTTTCCAAGCGAAGTTGTTTTTCCAACGCCGTTGACGCCAATTACAGAAACGATTGCTGGGGTTTTGAAAAAAAGATTGTTAAACTTTTCTGGCTTAATTTCATCAAAAGCTTCCTTTAAAATTGTCTTTAAGGCAACCTTAACATCGTTTGCGTTTCTAATTTTGTTCTTTCTTGCATAAACGCGCAGCTCCTCAACAAGTTCAATGCTTGCCTTTGCGCCAATGTCGGAGGAAATTAAAACGTCTTCAAGCTCCTCAAAAAAATCTTCGCTGAGCTCTCCTCCGCTTAAAATTAAATCAAATTTGCGCGAAATTGCTTCGCGTGTTTTTTTAAGTGCATTTGCAATCTTTTTAAAAATTCCCATAAATTTCTCCTCAATCTAAAATTTCAAGCGGCGCTATTTCAGAAATCAACGTTTTTACGCCAATTTTTTCAAAATTGACTTCAACAAATTGGTCATATGCGCCAATAATTTCTCCATTTCCAAACTTTGGATGAGAAACGCGCATTCCATTTTGATATGCAACCTTATTCCTTGGCTTCTCCTCCAAATATTCTTGAAATTTTGTCTTTTGCTTGAAAGGATTGTATGAATATTTTGTTTCAGGCTTTGAATATTCCTCATCTTTAAAGTAAACTTTGGGTCCAACAGAAAGCGGAGCTTCGCTAAAGTCTCTTCCGCGCGAAAGATCCAATTCCTTTAAAAAGCGCGAGTCAATTTGATATTCTCTCCTTCCATAGAGAAAGCGCGTTCGACATCTTGTCAGCATTAAGTTTTCTTTGGCTCTAGTTATTGCAACATACATAAGGCGGCGCTCCTCTTCCATCTCCTCCTGGCTGTCGTATGCGCGGGAAATTGGAAAGATTTTTTCTTCAAGCCCTGCAATAAAAACATATCTAAATTCAAGGCCTTTAACCGAATGGATTGTTGCAATTGAAACGGCGTTGTTTTCGCTGTCCATTGTGTCAATGTCTGAAACAAGAGTTATGCTCTCTAGAAAATCCAAAAGAGTTCCATCTGGGTTGTTCTTTTCAAATTCTGCCGTTGCAAAAACAAAGGTGTCCAGGTTTAACTGT
The DNA here is from genome assembly GCA_944380415.1 of uncultured Clostridia bacterium. GTDB lineage: Bacteria > Bacillota > Clostridia > Christensenellales > UBA1242 > UMGS687. The sequence goes on from CALWHN010000016.1 coordinate 14,018, forward strand.
TTGTTTAAATCCTCTTCGCTTCCGCTTGAATAGGCCTCTTTAATTCCAAATTTCTTAATTACATTTGAAACAAAGTTTGAAAGCCCCTGCTCTTTTGCTTCGGAAAGAAGAGAAAGATAAACTTTGTTAAAGGTATCAAGCTTTCCAATCAAAGCGCCGGAAGCAAAGTTTGAAATTGAAAGCGAAGTTTGAAGAAGGCTTAAATTTTCCTTCTCTGCAATTGCTTGAAGCGAAGAAATTGCGCTTTGACCAATTCCTCTCTTTGGGAGGTTAATTATTCTTAAAAAGGAAACGTCGTCTTTTGGGTTTATAAAAAGCCTTAGATAGGAAACCAAATTTTTAATTTCCGCCCTTTCATAGAATTTAAACCCGCCGTAAATTCTGTGGGGAATGTTATAGGCCAAAAACTTTTCTTCAAATGAATACGTTAGTGCGTTAAGCCTAACCAAAACGGCAAAGTCGCTGTATTTATATCCCTTGTTTGAAACCAAGTCATAAATTTCTCTTGCAATAATTTCTGCCTCTTCTTTTTCGTCATAAACAAGGCGCGCCTCGGGAAGATTTCCATCTTCGTTTTGCGTCCAAAGCGTTTTTTCAAGCCTTTGCTTGTTCTTTTTTATTAGTGAGTTTGCAAGGTTTAAAATTTGTTTTGTAGAGCGATAGTTTTGCTCCAATTTAAAAACTTTGCAATCTGGAAAATCGCGCTGGAAATCTGAGATGTTTGAATAGTTTGCTCCGCGCCAGGTGTAAATGCACTGGTCTTCATCGCCAACAACAAAAATGTTTTTATACTTTCCAGCTAAAAGCTTAACCAAGTCATATTGAATTTTATTGGTGTCCTGGAACTCGTCAACAAAAATATTTTTAAATCTGTTTTGATATTTTTCTAAAACGGCTGGAACAGTTGTAAAGAGCAGATATGTTTTGTTTAACAGATCATCAAAATCAAGCGCATTTGCACGCTTTAACGCCTGCTCATAGCCAACAAAAGTTTTCTTTATTTGTGAAAAAATTGAAAGATGGCCATAGAGCTTTTCATATTCGTCAAGCGTCAAATTGTTGTTTTTGATGTTTGAGATGTGAAAGGAAATGCTCTTTTTTATCTCATCTTTTTCAATTCTCTGTTCTTGAAAAAGGCTTTTCAAAACTTTGTCCGAATCTTGTTCCGAATAAATTGTAAAGTTTCTGTCAAAGCCTTCAAGCTGCTCGATGTCCGTTCTTAAAATTCGCGCGCACATTGAATGGAAAGTTGAAATCCAAACGCTTGAGCCGGTTTCAATCATCTTCTCACAGCGCTCCCTCATCTCCCTTGCTGCCTTATTTGTAAAAGTTATTGCCAAAATGTTATACGGTAAAACCTGCTTTTCCTTAATTAAATATGCAATTCTATGCGTTAAAAGGCGCGTTTTTCCGCTTCCAGCGCCAGCGGTTACCAAAACCGCGCCCTCTGTTTGCAAAAGCGCCTTTTTTTGTGCATCGTTTAACTGTGATAATACATCTTCCATTTGATATATATTACCACAATTGAAGATAAATCAAAAAGATTTAGCCAACTTGGCTTAGGCTTTTTTCCTCAATAAATCTTTCTCTCATAACGCGATATTTTTCTGCCAAATTAAATATGTATCTTTCCTTGTCCATTTCTGAAAGAGAAGAAAACTTATTTTTGTCAACCAATCTTCCAAGCGGATTTATAACATCTTCATCTTCGCTTAGAATTGATTTAACTTTTGAGTAAAGTTTTTCATCTTCTTTGTTTGAAATTAAAACAAGTTTATAATCTGCTAAATATCCTCCACCAATCACTTTAATTTCACCTTTCCCGTTATAATAGTTTCGTTTTCCCAAACGACATTTCGCCTGCCTTGCAAGTCTTTTAAGTGCATCACAACTGTTATTTTTTTCCATAATTACCTCCTTAAAAATTTCATTTGTATGCAGAGGCATTATAGATAAATTAACTAAAAATTTCAGTACAGAAAAATGGAATAAAAAGTCGAATTTTAGGCAGGTTTGGGCGTTTTTATCGAAAGTTCAAAATATTAAAAATTCTTAGTCAAAAACCAACAATTTTGGCCTGTTTTGCTTTAGGAAATTTTCAACAATTTTAGATTTTTTAATTCGCTTTTTTAAAAATATTTTTTTTGCTTGGCTTATTTTTTCTAAAATGGTAATATATTATCTAAGGAGAATAATTTATGGGTATCTTTAGTTTCAATAAAAAAGACGTTGAACCAATCTATCACAAAGACGAATCTAACCTCAATATTCGTGATGGAAAACATTTTTTTGAAAATTGCAACAACATTACAATTTCTGGAAAAGCTGTTGTTTTAGAAACAACTTCAACTTCTTTCAATTCAATTTCTGGAAAAGCGAAAGTCCACGTGTTTAACAGCGGAAAAATTAAAGTCCTAGGCGGAAAAGCCGTAATTGGAATGGTTAAGGACGGAAAGATTGTGAAAGTTGTTAAAAAAGCTCAGATAACAACTGTTAACAGCTGTGAAATAGATTACTTAAAGGACAAATCGAAAATCGGAACTTTCAACAGCGGCTACATCAAGTTTATAGACGACAAATCCCGCGTTACAACTTTTAACAATGGCTCAATTCTCTATGTTAGAAACAACGCAAGAATTGGAACAATAATTCAAGGAACAATTTTGGCCCTTGAAGACAATGCTCATGTTACAACAATTATGAACGGCAAAATTGACCACGTTTTAAATAAGGCAGTTGTTGGAACAATTAACAATGGCGAAATTGACAAGGTTTGCGACAATGCAAAAATTTGTTCTCAAAACAATGGAACAATCAAGCTTTTGATGGGTGACGCAAACATTGACGCTCAAATTGAGGGCTCTGTTGACGTTCAAGAGGGAGATTCTCAAATAACCTACTCTCAAGGCGGCTCAAACAACTTTTCTGTAACTCTCCCACTAAAACAGCAAAGCGTTAGAAATTTGGAAGAACCTGAGGACGAAAGGCAGGAAGCAAGCTCTGGCGGAGAAAGCCAAAATTTGCAGCCAAACGAAGAAAATTTAGCGCCTGACGAAGCTGAAAACAAACCAGCCGAAAACATTGAAACAAAACCAGCAGAATAAAAACAAAAAACATGTGCATTTTTTTGTTTGAATTTTTTTACTGTAGTTTTACATTTAATTAGCTAAAATAAAAAAAGAAGGCAAGTTTTGTTTGCCTTCTTTTTCAAATATAAATTTATTTTCTTGGGTTTTTAATATTTGCCTGAGCTGCTGCAAGACGAGCGATTGGAACGCGGTATGGCGAGCAAGAAACATATGTCAATCCAATGTCGTGGCAGAATTCAACGCTGCTTGGATCTCCGCCGTGCTCTCCACAAATTCCAAGTTTAATGTCTTTCCTTGTTTGTTTTCCAAGGTCTGCCGCCATTTTAACAAGTTTGCCAACGCCGTTTTGGTCTAATTTTGCAAACGGATCGTTTTCAAAAATCTTTCTTTCATAGTAGATATCCAAGAACTTGCCTGCGTCGTCACGGCTGAATCCATATGTCATTTGTGTTAAATCGTTTGTTCCAAATGAGAAGAATTCTGCTGTTTTTGCAACTTCGTCTGCTGTCAATGCTGCACGAGGAATTTCAATCATTGTTCCAATTTTGTATGTTAATTTAACGCCTTTTTGAGCGATAATTTCATCTGCAACGCGTGCAACGATGTCTCTAACAAAATTAAACTCCTTGCTGTCGCATGTTAAAGGAATCATAATTTCAGGAACGATTTCATAGCCTTTTTCTTCCTTAACTTTAATTGCTGCCTCAATAACAGCTTTTGTTTGCATCTCTGCAATTTCAGGATATGTTATTGCAAGGCGAAGACCTCTGTGGCCCATCATTGGGTTAACTTCGCGAAGCCCCTCAACTGTTGCTTTAAGTTCTCCAAACGACAAGCCCATTTCCTTTGCAAGAGCTTTAATTTCTTCGTCTTCATGAGGTAAGAACTCGTGTAGTGGTGGGTCTAGGAAACGAATTGTAACAGGTTTTCCTTGCATTGCTTTGTAAAGGCCAATGAAGTCTTTCTTTTGCATTGGAAGAAGTTTTTTAAGCGCTCTCTTCCTCTCTTCAACAGTTTTTGAAACAATCATTTCACGAACTGCTGGAATTCTGTCTGCATCAAAGAACATGTGTTCAGTTCTGCAAAGGCCAATTCCCTCTGCACCAAAGTTAAACGCTGTTTTTGCGTCTTGTGGCGTGTCTGCATTTGCCCTAACTTGAAGCGCACGATATTTATCTGCCCAAGCCATAATTGTTCCAAAATCTCCCGAAATTGAAGCCGGAACTGTTTTAACAGATTCTCCGTAGATAAATCCTGTTGAACCGTCAATTGAAATTGGGTCTCCCTCTTTGTATGTTTTTCCTCCAAGGGTAAATTTCTTTCCCTCTTCGTCAACAAGAAGTTCCTGACATCCTGCAACACAAGCTGTTCCCATTCCTCTTGCAACAACAGCTGCGTGGCTTGTTCTTCCGCCTCTTGCTGTTAAAATTCCTTCGCTGGCTGCCATTCCCTCAATGTCTTCTGGGCTTGTTTCCAAACGAACAAGAACAACTTTCTTTCCTTGGCCATGAAGTTCAATTGCGCGCTCTGCCGTGAAGGCAATAATTCCGCTGGCCGCCCCTGGAGAAGCTGGAAGAGCTTTTCCAATTGGTTTTGCTTTCTTTAATGCGTCTTGGTCAAATTGTGGGTGTAAAAGTGCATCCAATTGTTTTGGCTCAAGCTTTAATAAAGCTTCTTTTTCAGAGAGCATTCCCTCTTTAACAAGGTCAACAGCAATTTTAAGCGCAGCTTTTGCTGTTCTCTTTCCGTTTCTAGTTTGAAGCATATAAAGCTTTCCGTTTTCAATTGTAAACTCCATGTCCTGCATGTCGCGATAGTGCTTTTCAAGTTTGTTTGCAATTGCAACAAATTGGTCATAAAGCGCTTTGTTTTGCTCTTCAAGGTGTGAAATTGGTTGTGGAGTTCTAATTCCAGCAACAACGTCCTCGCCTTGTGCGTTCATAAGGTATTCGCCATAAAGCTTTTTCTCGCCTGTTGCAGGGTCACGCGTGAAGGCAACGCCCGTTCCGCTTTGTTCTCCCATGTTTCCAAAAACCATGGATTGAACGTTAACTGCCGTTCCCCAAGAAGAAGGAATGTCGTTAACTCTTCTGTAGTAAATTGCTCTTGGGTTTTCCCATGAACGGAAAACAGCTTTAACAGCCTCTAAAAGCTGCATTTTTGGATCCTCTGGGAAATCATATTTCATTTCCTTTTTGAAAAGAGCTTTAAACCTCTTAACCATTTCTTTAAGGTCTTCTGCGTCAAGCTCTGTGTCTAACTTTACGCCCTTCTCTTCCTTCATCTTGTCGATGATCTTTTCAAAGTTAGATTTTTCAAGCCCAAGCGCAACATCTGAAAACATTTGAATAAATCTACGATAGCTGTCGTAAGCAAATCTTGGGTTGTTTGTCAATTTAACAAGGCCTTCAACAACTTCGCTGTTTAAGCCAAGGTTTAAAATTGTGTCCATCATTCCTGGCATGGATGCGCGCGCACCGCTTCTAACTGAAACTAAAAGCGGATTGTTTTTATCCCCAAATTTCTTTCCAGTAATTTTCTCAACCTTTGAAAGCCCGTCCATAATTTGCTTAACAACGTCATCAGAAAGAATTTGGCCATCTTCATAATATTTGCTGCAAGCTTCGGTTGAAACAGTGAACCCTTGTGGAACAGGAAGGCCAATGTTTGTCATTTCTGCAAGGTTAGCACCCTTTCCTCCCAAAAGATTTCTCATGTTTGCGTTTCCCTCAGAAAAGAGGTAAACATACTTAGTTTTTGCCATTTTTATCCTCCTAGTTTTTAATTCCAACTTAAGTGGCAATTAAGTTGATCTAAACGTTTTTTATTTTACAACAACCTTTGACATAATCAAAACAATTTAAACAAATTTTCAATAAAAATTTCTAAAATTTTTACTCCCCCCAATTCGCAAAATAAAAACATCCAAAGACAAAAAAAGAAAGAGCATCTCTGCCCTTTTCTCTTTAACTTTTAACTTTTTATATAAGTTCCTGCGCCGGTGAAGCTTGTAACGGTTGCCCCGCCCTTAAGCCAAGTTCCTGTTGGGAATGTTGTTGACCTCAAATTCCCAAGAACAACAATTTCGGTTAGGTTTGTTAAATTGTTGTTTGTAAACAAATTGCTTGGAATGCTTGTAACGCCCTCCCCCAGCGTTAACGAGGTTAACTTGCTGCAATTGTAGAAAACATTTGTTCCCAAACTTGTAATGTTTCCATTAATTGTAATTTCTGTTAAACCGCTGCAATCAAAGAAAGCTCGGTGGCCAATTGAGGTCAATGTGCTTGGAAGGGTTATTGAGGCTAAACTGCTGCAATCCTCGAAAGCAGAAATGCCAATTGAGGTCACTCCTTCTGGGATTGAGTAAGAAGTTTCAGCATTTCCTTCCGCATAAGCCAAAAGAGTCTTTCCTCCATCTACAATAAGCGCCCTGTTGCCATCAATTGTATAATAGCTGTTTCCATTTCCATAAAAAGCCTCCAGACTGCTGCAATTAATGAAAGCACTGTTTCCTATTCACGTTCATGTCCTTGGAAGTTTTATTTATGTTAAACCGCTGCAATT
>CALWHN010000017.1 GCA_944380415.1 uncultured Clostridia bacterium
GTTGGGTCAACCGGCGCGTCAATTGACGGGATGTCCGGGCCGGGGGCCTTTGAGTTTTGAATTCCAAGAACAACGCCAATTGTTGTTCCAATTGCAACAACTCCTGCAACAACTGCAATTAAAATCTTTTTTCCCTTTGAAAGAGCCATGTGTTCTTTTTCTCCTTTCTTTTCTGGTTATATTATATATTAACAAACCCCAAAAGTCAACCCCAAATTTTTTAAAACGCTTGCTAAAAAGAAAAAAAACAATTATACTAAAACCATGAGGGAAAAGACAAAGGGAAATTTGTTTAGAAGCGTTCTTTCAATTGCGCTTGCAATTGTTCTTTTTCTTGGCGTTGCGCTTGTCTTTGCCGGGTGCGACGAAGACGACGAATTTTATGACCCAGAAAACCCTTCCGCCTCCCCTTCCTTCTTTGAAAGATATGTTGGCGGTTTTAACACGGTTTTTGCAAACGACTCCTCCGGCTATGGCGGAATTGATGAGGGAGAAGAAAATTCAAATAATGCAAGACCTTGGGCAACTTTCAACTTTAGAGGCGAATTTTTTGACGCTTTAACATATTTTTATGCTTATGCTCCCAGTCTAGATAGCAAACTTTCTGCTCTAGAAAATTTTTCTGCTTTTTATGACAGCAATAGAGTGCTAGTCTATGAAGACGAAGAAGGCCTCCACTTTGATCCAACAAGCCGTTGGAATTGGTCAATAAGCCCATTTATATCAAATCTTGAATTATGGTATTTTTCAAATCTCTTCTCTTCTTCCACTCCACTTAAAACTTGGCTTAATGAAATCGTTGCTCAAAGAATTTCAGCTATGCTGAATGCGGGAATAAGCTACGAATTTAACTTGTTCCAAAACATTCTACAAGTTGTACTGTATGAAATAATGCTTGGCTATACAAATTTAACAACAATCCATGTTGATATTCAATATGCTTCAACCGACCCAAACTCGGAGGATTACTTAAGAGAAGGGTCTTACACGATCTCCATAAAAAACAGTAATTCTTCTCTTCTTCCGCCAGGATACACACTAACCGATGCTGAACTGACTGAAGATGAAGATCCTCAAAAATCAAACTTATACGCTTATCGATTAGAGCTTCAGCAACAATACGAAAATCAAACGAGGTACACGGGGTTTACGAAGGACAACGCAGACAGGTTTATAACCTACATTTTGGACGAAGTTATTGGGACGCAAACTGTTATAGATGATTACAACAATTTCAGCGGCAACAAAACCAACTACAGAAATTATGTTGAGGTTGTTGCAAACATCGTTTACGAACTCACCTACGACGGTTCGGGAGACAGCTGGGTCTATTCCTATTCTCAAACTCCAAACGACCCCGTTGAATTTGACATAACGGACGAAAGCGGAAACATCAAGGGCCAAACGGACTTTGCCGCAAAGCCGGCAACATATGTTAGATATTTCCCCGGCGAAACGCTTTTTGGAGAGGACGACGTTGACTATCAATTTTCCAACAAGCCAATTGGAGAATATCAATCAATTTTGGTTGTCCCTGCAAGAACAATTACAACACTTTTGGAAGGTGGAATTAGGCTTGAAGCTGGCTTTGTTTTTAACTTTATGAGCTATAACAAAGATCTTAAAATTAACGCTAAGGTTAGATATCAATATTACAACGAGATTACGGGCTATCGAAAGCTTTTTGAATTTGATTGCGACCAAATTAACTTTGATGACGGCTATGAGGGCGTTGACCCAGACGGAAGAACATATTGGGAAAACGACTTTGAGCTTTCAATTGAAACCGACGCCCTTCCCGCAGACGTTGTTACAACAGAGAAAGACGCAACGGGATATGAGGTTACCTATTACACAATTGGCTTCTTCAACAACGATTCGCTTCTTGACGCCGTTGCCGGCGCAGAGGGCGGCGAAGTTACTCTTACGGAGTTTGAGGCAATTCAAGATCTTTACAAGGTTATTGCTTCGCAAAACGGCTATGGCGGAATTACAGTTTTGAACGAAAAGAAAATTAACAGTTCGTTCTTTGAAATTGTTTTGGACGTTGTTAAAACTCCAAACGATCCACCAGACACGGACTACAACTTCCGTCTTGTTCTTTCCAACACGCTTTTGACCCCAGGAATATATTAGAAGCTGCTTACCTTAAGCAGTTCTTTTTTTAATCTATCCAAAATTTTCTTTTCAATTCTGGAGATATAGCTTTGGGAAATTCCCATAAGGTCTGCAACTTCCTTTTGAGTTTTTTCTTCTCGCCCTCCAAGGCCGAACCTTAGCATCATAATTTCCTGCTCTCTTGCACCAAGTTTTTTTATGCTTTCCCAAAGCAATTGTTTTTCAACGCTTTGATCCAAACTTTTTGAAACGGAATCTTCCTCCGTGAACAAAATGTCCGAAAGCAAAAGCTCGTTTCCGTCTTGGTCGAAGTTCAATGGCTCGTCGAAACTAATTTCGCCCTTTGTTTTAGAAGTTTTTCTAAGCTGCATCAAAATTTCGTTCTCAATGCACCTGCTTGCATATGTTGCAAGTTTTATTTGTTTGTCATAGTTATATGTTTGAACGGCTTTGATCAGCCCAATTGCGCCAATTGAAATTAAATCTTCAAGTTCAAGGCCGGTGTTTTCAAACTTTTTTGCAATGTAAACAACAAGCCTAAGGTTGTGTTCAATAAGCTTTTCCTTTGCGCTTTGGTTCCCGTTTGAAAGCTCCTCCAACAAAATTTTTTCTTCCTCTCCGTCAAGCGGAAGCGGAAGCGCTTCGTTTCCGCAAATGTAACAGACAAGAAACTTTGGGCTAAAAAAATTTTTCTTCCCAAACTTTTTTAAAAGCCAAAGTTTAAATTCCCTTAATTTTCTAAGCAATTTCATTGAACAAACTCCTTTGCAAATTCAACCCCAATTAGCCCCTCGCAGTTAAAACTTTTTTGAAGCTTTGAAAAAGTTAAACCAATTGCGGGGTTTTTTATTTCAATTTCTTTCTCCCCCGCCTTTAAAACAACGCTTTCAACCTCAAAAACCAACATCTTTCCTCCGTTTCCAACCGTTCCAAAGTCGATGTAATGGGAGCCCGAAATATCCTCCTTTCCAATTTTTTTCATAAGAATTTTTTCAAGCGGAAGGTCAAAAATTTTTCTAAACAAGCTGTAATCAACAATCATAACCGGTTTTAGCGAAATTGGATCTGTTAGCGTGTTTCCAGAATCTAAAAACACATCGAATTCAATTGTTTTTCCGTTGTTTTTAATTTCCGCTTTAAAAACAAATGTTCCAAAAAGCTTTCTTTTTTCATAGGCGCAAATTAATTTAGCGGCTCCAAGATAAACCAGCCAAACAACAAGGATAATTGCGCCAACGGGAATTTCCATGTTGTAAATTAAAACAAAGCCGCTTTCAATTTCGCCAGAGAGAAGAAAAACAATTCCAAAGCAAACTCCGCCCATTGCCGCGGTTAGAAGAAGAAAGACGAAATATGAAACCATGTTTTTCTTAAACCCCGTTGGGTTTAGGCCAATTCTAACCATCAAAAGCCCCAAAACAAGCTTGTAAACAATTTGGAGATAGCTTGGAAGATTTAAAAGCGGAGAGATAAGCGAACAAACTGCGCCAAGCATTGCGCTTGAAAGAAGGCGCAACGACAAAAAATTCTCTCTAACTTTTAAAAACTTTGCGGAAAGTTTTAGAATTAAAAAATTGATAACCAAATTATCAATTAAAACATATTCAACAACAATTTCCACAGCTAAATTATATTATTAATTGAGTAACTTTAGGACGAAATAAATGAAAAAAGGTGGCGAATTTCCGCAACCTTTTGTCGATTATCTAAGCCTTCCAATTACGTCTGAAAGATATTGCCCTGTTCTAAGCGTTATCTTGTTGTCCGATGGAACATCGTCTAAAAGCTTGATAAAAAAATCCCAATTCTTGATAAACTTTTCAATGTATTCTTTCGAATTGCCGCGCTTTATATATCTTTGAATGTACTCATCTTTGCAATATTGCTTTGGATAGACTATGTAAAATTTTGTTCCTCTTGAGAGAAGCTCGCTGATAACCATGTTGTGGGTTGAAATAAAAACATAGTCATATTCCCGCGCAAGGTTGATTGCAAGATCGCAATAAACTTTTTCCCAGCCGGGGTTTTTTCTAAAATATGAAGAAGAAAGGTCATAAATTTTCCTTCCGTCAAAGTGTGGAACATGCTCTTTAAGGCCTGTTTTCCCAATCCCCGCAAAACCGCTTATTATAACCCCTTGTTTTGGAGCAAGACTAAAAAATCCCATACAAAACCTCCTACTATATTTTACCATGTTCCGCCCGCTTTTTCAACCTTAAAATTATATTAATTTTTAGCCCAAATATGCTATAATTTTTCCAGGAGGAATTATGGAAACAATTATAATAGTTTTAATCTGCCTTTTAATTGTTTTAAATATAATTTTAATTATACTTTCAATAAAGAACAAACAAGGAAATTTAGACGGCAATTTAAACTCACTAAAATCAGAGTTTCGCGAGGGCCTTAAAGAAACAAGGGAAGAAATAAACAACATTTTGGGGAACCGTGTTGACAATTTTTCTAGAATAAACGAAGACAAACTTGAAAAAATTAGACAATCGGTTGAGGAAAAATTAACCTCAATTCAAAGAGAAAACGGCGAAAAACTTGAAAAAATGCGCGAAACAGTTGACGAAAAGCTTCATTCAACGCTTGAAAAGCGCCTTGGCGAATCCTTTAAACTTGTAAGCGACAGGCTGGAATCTGTTTATCAAGGCCTTGGCGAAATGAAAACGCTTGCAAACGGAGTTGGAGATTTAAAGAAAGTTCTTTCCGATGTTAAAACGCGCGGAACATGGGGCGAAATTCGCCTTGGCAACATCTTGGAACAATATCTAACGCCGGACCAATATCAAAGAAACGTTAAGTTGAAACCAAGAAGCAAGGATTTTGTTGAGTTCGCAATCAAAATTCCAAGCAAAGTTGGCGACAAATTCGTCATGCTTCCAATAGACAGCAAATATCCAGTTGAAGATTACAACCGCCTCCTCCAAGCTGAAGAGGCCGGAGACTCTGCAATGGTTGCAACTGCAAGAAAAAGCCTTGCAGCAAGCATAAAACGATTTGCTGCGGACATACGCGACAAGTATATTAACCCTCCGCTAACAACAGATTTTGGCGTTATGTTCCTTCCAATTGAAAGTCTCTATTGCGAGGTTCTAAGAAACACTTCGCTTTGCGAAAGTTTGCAGCGCGACTACAAAGTTGCAGTAACCGGCCCAACAACACTGACAGCATTTATAAACACACTTCAACTTGGCTTTCATGCCCTTGCAATTGAAAAACAAACAAGCGAGGTTTGGAACATTTTAACAAGCGTTAAAGTTGAATTTAATAAGTTTGGAGATATCCTAGCAAAGACGAACAAAAAGCTTCAAGAAGTTGCAAACACAATGAAGGACGCCGAAAGCAAGACGAGAAACATTCAAACTAAGCTTGGAAGGGTTGACGTTCTTGCGTTCACTTCTCAATCGCCGCAAATAGAACCGCCATTTACAGCAACCCAAAGCGACGATGAAAATTACGAAGACGAAGATGAAAATTACGAAGATGAAGACGAAAATTAAAAACAATTGATAAAAAACTATAAAAAAATTGCAAATTTATTGCAATTTTTTTAATTTTCAGATTTTTGTTCAAATTTAACCGCATCTGAAAGCTTAACAGAAACAATTTTTGAAACGCCCTTCTCTTCCATCGTAACGCCATAGAGTGAATCTGCAAGTTCCATAGTTGGCTTCTTGTGGGTTATGACAATAAACTGAGTTTCTTTTGAAAATCTTCTCAAATATTGCGCAAAGCGATAGACGTTTGCCTCGTCGAGAGCCGCTTCAATTTCATCCAGCAAACAGAACGGCATTGGCCTAAGCTTCAAAATTGCAAACAAAATTGCAATTGCTGTAAGCGCCTTTTCTCCTCCGCTTAAAAGCGAATTGTTTGTTAGTTTCTTGCCAGGCGGCTCTGCAAAAATTTCAACGCCTGCCTCCAAGATGTTGTCGCTTCCAATTAGTTCAAGTTTTGCGTTTCCTCCGCCAAAAAGCTCTCTAAATGTTATCTTGAAGTTCTCATTAATTTTGTTGAACTCTTCGGTGAACCTGGTTTTCATTTCTGTTGAAAGCTCTGAAATAATTTCAACTAGTTCATCTTGCGCCTTGTTTAAATCTTCAACTTGAACCGCCAAGGCATCATATCTTTCACCCAAAATTTTGGAGTCTTCAATTGCGGCAACGTTTATGTAGCCAAGCTTGTTAATTTCTCTTTTAATTTTTGTAATTTCGCTAAGGCCGCTGGAAAGATCAAAGTCTTCAACTCTCAACTTTAAGCAAGCGTCATAGTCAAGCTGATATTCTTCCAAAATTCTGTCTTGCATGGTGTCAATGTCCGTGTCAACCTTTGTAATCTTGAACTCTTCATTGATTTTCTTTTCGTTAATTTTGTTAACTTCAGCAACCAAGAAAGTTCTCTTTTCCTCAAGTTCTTTAAGTTCGCGCTGCAAGTTTGTCTTGTTTTCATCAAGTTTTCGCTGCTCTTCTTTCAAACTTTCAAGCTTCTGGCGAGTTTCAGAACTTGTTGAATTTTCAATTTGCCATGCAACAAGCTCTTCTGCTTGCTCAATTGCCAAAACATTCTTTTCAAGCTCTTGAGAGGCCTCTTCTTTTTTGCTAAGCGATTCTGAAAGTTGGGTGTCAAGCCTTTCAAGCTCCTGAGTTGTTCCCATAATTTCGCTTTTAAGCGAGGCAATTTCAACCCTAAGCTCTGTTAGGCTCTTACTAATCTCCTCTCTTTTTTCTCTTAAGCTTGTAAACCTTTCCTGCCTTTTTGCAATTGCCTCGTTTGCGCCTTCCTTGTTCTCTCCAACAGATTTTTCAAGCGTTGAAATGCTTTCAAGCTCTTTCGTTATAACCTCAATTTTGTTGGAAACAATTATCTTTGAGTTGTTAAGCGCATCTATTTCAGAGGTATATGAACTGATCAAATCCAAAACAGCAGAGAGTTTCTCATTTTCCTTTGCAATTTCAACTTCAAGTTCCTTTTGTTTTGAAGTTAAAAATTCAAGTTGTTTTGTTAAATTTTCAATTTCTTGTTTTGAATTTTTAATTTTATCTGCGCTTCCATCAAAAAATTGCTTTAATTTTTCAATTTCCGCTCCAAGCGTTTTAATTTCGCGGTCTCGGCTGATTAGATTGACTGCTTCGCTCTTTTTGCTTCCGCCCGTCATTGAACCCTGTGGATTTATAACGTCGCCTTCCAAGGTTACAATCTTAAAGCTGAACTTTGAGTTCTGGGCAAGCTTAATTGCAACATCTAAATTACTTACAATAACCGTTGCCCCAAGCAAGTTTGAAATTACGCTTTCAATTTCTTTCCCATAGGAAATCAAATCCTTTGCAACGCCAAAGCAACCGTCTGTTTTTAGAAGCTTTTGGTCCTGCTCAGAAAGGCTTCTTGTCTTCATCGAGGAAATTGGAAGGAAAGTTGCACGGCCAAACTGACCTCGCTTTAAGAACTCAATTAAAGCTTTTGCATCTTGTTCGTCCTTTGTAACAATGTTCTGAAGCGCGTTTCCAAGAGCTGTTTCAATTGCTGTTTCGAATTTTTCTGGAACAGAAATTAGCGATGCCAAAACGCCAACCATTCTCTTTTTAAACTCTGCGTTGCGTTCGCTTTCCTTTAAAATTTTCTTAACACTTCCAGCATAGCCTTCGTGTTCTGCCTGCATCTCTTCCAAAATTCTCTTTCTGTTTTCATAAACTTGAATTTTGGTTCCACAGTTTTGAATTTCCTTTTGAAACTCAGAAAACGAATCTTGCTTTGCACCAATCTCAAGTTTTCCCTTCAAAATTACGTCAAGCTGCTCTTTGTTTTCTGAATTTAACCCGTCTAAATTCTGTTGAATTTTATCTCTTACTTCGCTTTGCTGTTTTAATTTTTCTTTGAGTGAAGAAATTCTCTCTTCAATTTCAGAAAGAGATGTTTTAGAAGCCTCTCTTTCCGCCTCCAAACGAGATGAATTGGATTTAATGTATGTCAACTTGTCAAGCGCGTCGAACATTTCCTTTTGAGTGCTTTCCGCCTCATCTTCGCTTAAATTAAGTTCGTCAACAATTTTTAAATATTGCCTTGAAAGATCTTCCTCGTTTGCCTTTAGCAAGCCAAGTTTTTCATTGGTTTCAGAAAGATGGGAAGACCTGTCTTCAATTTGAGCTTTTATTGCAGAAATCAAGTTGTCATAGTTCAAGGAATCTAGCTCAAGCTTCTTGCTTTGCTCTTTTAAAAACTTAATCCTCTCCCTAACAACGTTTGTTTCGCCAGCCTGTTTCTCAATTGAAACAGTCAAATTTAAAATGTTTTCATGGAGACGCTCGTTTGTCTTGTCAATCGTCTCAATGCTCTCCATGTTGTTGGTATAGTTTTGGCTAACTTCCTCAAGCTCTGCTTGTCTAAGTTCAAGCTCCTCCGAAATCGCGTTTAATTTGCTTGAGATTTTTGCCTTAACTTCGTTTGCATTCTCAAATTGATATATATATGCATTAACTTCTAAATTCTTTAAAATTTCTTTAAGTTCCAAGAACTTTTTTGCATCATCTGCCTGCTTTTTTAACGGCCCAAGCTGCCTTTCAATTTCATCTATGACTAGTTGAAGCTTTAAAATGTTGTCCTTCGTTCTTTCAAGTTTTCTTTCAGCGTCAACTTTTCTTGATTTATACTTTGAAATTCCTGCGGCATCTTCAAAAATAGAACGCCTATCCTCCGGCTTTGAGGAAAGAATTTTTCCAACCTGATCCTGACCAATGATTGAATAGCCGTCCTTTCCAAGGCCGGAATCATAGAGAAGATTTGTTATGTCCTTAAGACGGCAAGGCGCTTTATTTAAAAGATATTCGCTTTCGCCGCTTCTGTAAAGCTTTCTTGTAATTGCAATTTCGTCAAATTCATAGTTAAAAAAACGGTCGGAATTGTCAAACGTCATTGTAACTTCGCAATAGGAAAGGCTTTTTCTCTTTTCAGTTCCGCTAAAGATGACATCTTGCATGGAAGAGCCGCGCAAAGTTTTACTGCTTTGCTCTCCCAAAACCCATCTTATTGCATCTGCAACATTGCTCTTTCCGCAGCCGTTTGGCCCAACAATTGCTGTTACGCCATCATCAAATTTAATTTGAATTCTGTCTGCAAAAGATTTAAACCCTGCAAGTTCAAGTTGTTTAAAGTTCATTAAAAATTCCTTAGTGAGATTTGTTTAAAATAAAAACTTGCAAATTACTCTGCAAGTTTAATTTTATCATAAACCAGCTTATATTGCAAGCAAAAGATTAAACTTTGGCCTCGCCAACTTCAATTTTTGCGTTTGCAATGGCCTGTTCAATTCTCTCATTTAAATTCCTGTTTTTAAGCGTTATTATCTCGTCAATTGAAACCTCAATTGCCTTTGCCTTTGAGGAGCCATGGGACTTAACAATTAATTTTTTACAGCCCAAAAACGGGCTTCCGCCATAGGAATTGAAATCGAACTTTTTCTTAAGCCCCTTAAACGCGCCAAGCAGAAAAACGGAGCCAAGCTTTGCAAAAAACCTGGATTTAATTGCCTTTTTAATTTCGCCCATCATAAGTTTTAAGGCACCCTCTGTTGATTTCAGCAAAATATTTCCAGCAAAGCCGTCTGCAATAACAACGTCATACTTTCCGCTCATGATGTCCCGCGCTTCCATGTTTCCAACAAAGTTTATATCCAAACTTTCCAAAATTGGATAGACATCGTGGCAAAGTTCGTCTCCCTTGTGGGCCTCCGTTCCAACATTCAAAAGAGCAACCCTTGGGTTTTTATTCCCAAATCTTTCCTTGTAATATTCGTTTGCCATAAGCGCAAAATGTGCCAAGTTGATTGGCTTACAATTCATGTTTGCACCGCAGTCTGCAACGAGGACATAGCCGCCAGTTTTTGTTGGCAAAAATGGGCAAAGCGCTGGGCGAGAAACGCCCTTAATTCTTCCAATTTTCAAAAACCCTCCGGCCAAAATTGCCCCTGTGCTTCCGGCGGAAACAAGGCCAGCAACATTTTCGTCTTTTCTTAAAATGTCAAAGGCAACGGCAAGCGAAGAATTTTTCTTTTCCTTGATTGCAACTGTTGGAACTTCGTCGTTTGAAATTTCATCTGGCGCAGAAACAATTTCTGTTCTGCTTTTGTCATATTTCAACGTTTTTAAAACGCCTTCAATTTCTTCGGGTTTCCCACAGAGAATTATTGTCAAATCTTGGTGTTTCTTTTGGGCGTCAACCGCGCCTTTTATTATCTCGGTTGGTGCATAATCTCCCCCAAGTGTGTCGATTACAACTTTCATTAAAAAGTCCTCCAAAAATAATATATCAAAATTCATGAAAAAGGCAAAATTAATTTGAATATTTTAAAATTTAATGTAATTTATAAAATAAAAAAAACGGCAATTTATGCCGTTTTTTGTTGTTTTAACTTTTTAAATTTCTTGTTCAAGAATTTTAACCTTTGCGTTGTTTGAAGATTCAATTGCCGCCTTTGCAAGCCCCTCTCCAGCCAGCGCTGTTTTAAGCTCGCCGCTAAAAGCTGGGAAATTTGAAATTCTGCTTTCAGACTTAACATATATTTCTTCGCCAACAATTTCCCTTCTATTCCCATCTTCGCCAGCAATTACAATTGTTGCTGCGGCTATTGCTCTGAACTTGCTAAGTTCTCTGTTAAATTCTTTTCTTGTCTTTTTTGATCCGCGATCTAAACTCATGATTTCCTCCATTGCTCGTGGATATAATAGCATACAATTTGACTTTTGTAAATAGTTTTTTTAAAAATTTTTTTATCAAAAATTGTAGAAAATTTCTTACATTTTTTCTGGGACATCAATTGCTAAAAGCTTTGCAAAAATTTCAAGCGCGCGGCCAACAACTTTAATTAAAGATAGAAGAGAAGCCTTTCTTTTTTCGTTTGTTTCGGTTAAAATTTTGGTTGAAGTGTAAAGCGCGCTAAATGAGCAGGCAAGGTTGTATGCGCTTTGAACAAAGATGTTTGGCGCATGGTTTTTTGCCGCCAAGGCAACGTCTTCTTTAAATTTTAAAAGCGAAATTAAAATTTCTTTTTCAAAGTCTGTTTCAACTTCAAAACATGGCTCAAAATTTCCTGCCTTATTTAAAATTGAATTTATTCTGACAATTGAATAAAGCATGTATGGCCCAGTTTTTCCTTCAAAGCTGCAAAACTTTTCAAGGTCGAAAACATAGTCCTTCGGCGGAAAATTTATCAAGTCTCCAAATTTTAAAGCTGAAACGCCAATTGCTGTTGCAAGAGCGTCAATATCATCATTTTCCGAAAGTTTTCCACTTTCTAAAATCTTTTTCTTGCAAGCCTCTTTAACAATTTCAATGAGATCAATTAATTTCATTGCCGCGCCTTCACGCGTTTTAAACGGCTTTCCGTCAGCGCCGTTGACCGTTCCAAAGCCAAAATGCAAGAATTTAACATTTTCGCCAATTTTTGCTCTTTTGCAAACTCTAAAAACTTGTTTGAAGTGAAGCGCCTGTCTGTTGTCTGTTAAATACCAAATCTCGTCCGGCTCAAATTCTTCAAGCCTTGAAACAATTGTTGCAAGCTCGGTTGTTGCATAAAGCTCTGCTCCCGCGCTGCTTCTAACAATAACAGGCGGCATCGGGCTGTCGTCTGTGTCCTCAGAAACATCAACAATCTCTGCCCCGTTGCTCTTTTCAATTAATCCTTTTTCGTTTAAAATTTCAAAAACTTTTGGAACAAATTTTTGGCTGTCGCTCTCTCCATACCATTTGTCAAAGCTGACATTTAATATATCGTAAATCTTTCTAACATCTTCAACAGAAATTTTTGTAATTTCCTTCCAAATGTCAAAGTAACCCTTCTCGCCCTTTTGAAGTTTAACAGTTATTTCCTGGGCGCGCTTTTTAAAAGTTTCATCTTCCTTCGCCCTTGCCGCGGCCTTTGGATAGAACTTTTCAAGTTCATTGGCTGTTAAATTAAGCCTTTCGCCTTGGCCAGTGAAATAATAGCTGCAATCTGTCTCGTCCATAATTTGGGCAATTGTAAGCCCCATTTGAAGGCCATAGTCTCCAAGGTGAACATCGGAAACAACATCGTCTCCCATGAACTTTGAAAGCCTTTTAATGGTTTCGCCAATGACTGCGCTTCGCAAATGTCCAACGTGAAGCGGCTTTGCAATGTTTGGGCCACCATAGTCAAACACAACTTTTTTTCTTTTTGATTTTTCAATTCCAAGCCGTTTATCATTAAAAAATTTCTCAAAAATCTCTGAAAAATATGAATTTTTTAACTTAACGTTTAAAAATCCAGGGGCAACGGCAAAAACCTCAAACTTTTCGCTGGTTATTTTGCTTGAAATTTCCTCTGCAATTGAAAGCGGCGACCTTTTAAGCGTTTTTGCAAGAGAGAAACAAACATTAGATTGAAAATTTGAAAGTTCCGGCCTGTCGGAAAAAGAAAGGCCAACTTCGGCCTCGCTGTCAAGTTTTTTTATCTCGTTCCCTAAAACCTTTTCAACTTCTTCCAAAAATTTCATAAATTGTTCCCTTAAATTTCTCTTCTTGCCTCAATTGCTCGTGCAAGCGTTACCTCGTCTGCATATTCAAGTTCGCTTCCCATTGAAACGCCTTGGGCAAGCCTTGTAACTTTAACTCCAAGCGGTTTTAAAAGCTTTGCAATATAAAGCGCAGTTGCATCGCCTTCAACATCGGGGTTTGTTGCCATGATTACTTCTTGAGTTTGATATTTTGAAATCCTTTCCAAAAGCTCTTTAATTCTAATGTCGTTTGGCCCTCTGTTTTCAAGCGGGCTTATTGTTCCGTGAAGAACATGATAGACACCGTTAAAATTTTTTGCCTTTTCAATTGCAACAACGTCCTTTGGCTCCCTAACAACACAAATAACCTTTGGATTTCTTTCGCTGCAAATTTCACAAACTTCCCTGTCTGTAAAATTCCCACACTCTTTGCAATAACCAATTTTTTTCTTTGCATCTAAAATTGCATTTGAAAAACCCTCCGCAAAGGAACTTTCGGAGTTGATTATTTTATATGCATATCTCTGGGCCGTTTTTAAGCCAACGCCTGGAAGCGCCCTAAAATATGCAACAAGATTTTCCAAAGCTTCAATTTGATTCATCTTTACATAAGCCCAAGAGCGCCTGGCCCATTTTCCTTTTCAACTTTTTCAATTTGGCTGACACAGTCGTTAACTGCGGCAATGACCAAATCTTGAAGCATTTCAACATCATCGGGATCAACAATTTCTTGTTTTATTGTTAGAGAAACAATCTTTTTGTCTCCTGTTAAAACTGCCTCAACCATTCCGCCGCCGGCCTTTGCAGAAAACTTTGTTTCATTTAATTCCTGCTTTGCCTTTTCCATGTCCTCTTGCATCTTCTGGGCCTGCTTCATAAGCTGTTGCATGTTAAAGCCACCGCCAAATCCACCGCCACCAAAATTTCTATATCCGCCCATAAAAAGCCTCCTTTAAGTAATTTAAATTTAACACAATGTTCAAATTTTTTCAACAAAATTTCTATTCAACAATTAAATTATCAAATTTATCCTTTAAAAAATTAATGTCTGAAATTTCGTCTGCATCTTTTGAAACCGTTTTAACAACCTTAAAATCCAAATTAAAGCCCAAAAACCTTAGTGCGCGTTTGATTGTTAAAATGTTTTCATTTGTTGAAATTAAATCTGAAATATATTCTTTGTCCGTCCTTGCAACAAGAGCTCCATCTTCAACGGCAACATCTGAAATCTCACCGCAAGAGACAAAAAGCGCCGCCTCTCCGCTTTCTCTAAGCCTTGTTAAAAGTTTTCCCCAAATTTGCTTTGGTTGAGGCAAATTTTCCTTAATTTTTAGTTTTTTTTTGAGCCATCGCCAGAAATTGCCTTAACGCAAGCAACTTCAACAAGCGTTCTTGGACTTAAGGAATATTTTAATTCTGGTTCAATTTCGCTAAAATTTCTCATCAAAAACATAAGCTCTTCTTCGCTTGCATCTTTTGCCTGGTCTTTCATCTTTTGAACAACTTCCGCGGGAAGGTTTAAAATTCCCTCGCAATTTTCGCACGTTTTAGCAACAAGAAGATTCCTAAAATGAACCGTCAAATCCTTTGCAAAAACAGAGATGTTAATTCCGCCCTTAATAGCCTCGTCAACAACCTCAAAAGCGCCGCCCAAATTTCCGGACAAAATTTGGTCTGCAAACTTGAAAAGCTTTTCCTGGTTTGTTGCGCCAAGAATGCTCAGCGCATTTGAATAGCTTGCAACTCCTCCGCCAAGCGAAACAACGGCGTCTGCAATTGAAAGCATGTCTCTAACACTTCCCTGTGCGGCGGAGACAATTAGATCGACCGCCGAATCCTCATAGTTTATGTTTTCTTTATTAAAGATTGAAATTAAATGTTGTTTTAACTCCGTTGGAGAAATAAGTTTAAAATCAAACCTTAAACATCTAGAAAGAATTGTTTGGGGAAGCTTGTGTGGCTCGGTTGTTCCAAGAATTAAAACAACGTGGGCAGGCGGCTCTTCAAGCGTTTTTAAAAGAGCGTTAAAGGCGCTGTCGGTAAGCATATGAACTTCATCTATGATATAAACTTTAAATTTTCCATTTGTTGGAAGAAACTTAACCTTTTCTCTAATTTCTCTAACTTCGTCAACTCTGTTGTTGGAGGCTGCGTCAATTTCCAAAATGTCCATGCAGTTTGGCTCTGAAAGCGCCTTGCAAACTTCGCATTTGTAACATGGCGAACCGTCGACCGGCGAAAGACAGTTTAGCGCGCGCGCAAAAATTCTTGCAATGCTTGTCTTTCCCGTTCCCCTAGTTCCAGAGAAGAGATATGCATGAGAAATCTCGCCTTTCTTAACCTGGTTAGAAAGCGTTTTTGTTATGTGTTTTTGGCCAACAACTTCGTCGAAAGTTCTTGGGCGATATTTTCTATAAAGCGCCTGATACATGGTTTTAGTATACACCTTAAACGAACATTTTCAAATTAATTTTTATCTTCTAACGAAATTAAATTGCGCGCCATTTTAACTCCGCTTGCGCTTGCCATCATAAGCCCTGTTGTAAGGCCGCCACCGTCTCCAATGCAAAACAAATTTTTAACGCTTGTTTCAAAATTTTTGTCAACAACAACTGTGTTTGAATAGAATTTTATCTCCGGTGCATAAAGCAAATTGTCTCCTCCAGCAAAGCCCGGAACAACATGGTCAACTTGTTTTATGAAGTTAATGATGTCTGTCATGGTTCTAAAGCCAATTGCATAGGTAATGTCTCCGGCAACGGCGCTTTTAAGCGTTGGTTTTACGCTGTTTGTTAAAAGTTCCCTCTCCCATGTTCGTTTACCATTTAAAATGTCGCCAAAGCGCTGAACCAAAACGCTTCCCGCTGCAAGACGGTTGACGTTTTCTGCAATGTTTTCGCCATATTCAATTGGCTTGTTAAATGGCGTGTTAAAGTTGTGGGAAACAAGAATTGCAAGGTTTGTGTTCGTGCTCTTTCTGTCCTTGTATGAATGGCCGTTCACAAGCGTTAGGTTGTTGTCATAAACCTCCGCCGAAACAAATCCGCTTGGATTTTGGCAAAAGGTTCTAACCCTGTCGCAAAAAGGTTTTGGCCGGCCAATAAACTTTCCTTCATAAAGATATGTATTAATTTCCTTCATAACATCATCTGGAAGTTCATATCTAACGCCAATGTCAACGGAACCAACGGCGGTTTCTATGTTGTGCCTTTGACAAATGTCGCTCAGCCAACCAGCGCCCTTCCTTCCAATTCCCAAAACAATTTTATCTGCAAAAATTTCAAAGGATTTTTTATTCAAAACATCACAAACGGCAACTCCCTTCGCAACTCCGTCTTCAATTATTAAATCCAAAACAGAGGTGTTGAAAATCATTTCAACCCCGTTTTCTTCCAAAAATTTTTCAACTTTGGAATATAGTTCGTGGGCTTTTTCCGTTCCCAAATGTCTAATTGGAAAGTCAACAAGCATAAGGTCATTTTCCTTGGCCTTCCTTTGAAGGCGGACAATTTCATCTCTGTTGTCAACTCCATGAAGATGAGGGTCTGCGCCAAAGGAAAGATAGATTTCATCCGTGTAGGCAAGCAAATCTTTTATATCCTCGGAAGACATATATTGTTTTATATATCCTCCGCCATTTCCGCCAAGATATAAATCCCCCTCTTGGTTGTGAAGAGAAAGATGATAGGAATTTAATTTTCCGTCTGAGAATGCGCCGGCGCCCGAAAAGCCGCTTGTGATATTGCAAAAAGGTTTGCAATGCAAACATTTTCCAGCCTTCTCAATTGGGCAAAATCTGTCCTCAATTCTCTTCCCCTGTTCAATAATCAAAACGTTTTTTAACTTGTTTTTCTTAATTAATTCATAGGCACAGAAGACGCCGCTTGGCCCAGCCCCAACAATAATTAAATCATATTTTTCCATTTTAAACTCCAACTGAGATTTTAACAAAATTAAAGTTATTTTCAAAAAATATTTCAATAAAACAATAAAAAAGGCCAAAATTTTTAAATTTTTGACCAATTTTTTTATGTTTCAATAACTTCTGCATGTTTGCTTGTAAACTGACTTTCATAAAGGTCTTTATAGAAGCCGTCCTGTTTCATAAGCGTTCTGTGGGTTCCCTTTTCAATTATATTTCCGTCTTTCATAACCAAAATTAAGTTGGCATTTTTAATTGTTGAAAGCCTGTGGGCGATGACAAAAGTTGTTCTTCCTTTTGTAAGCTTGTCCATTGCCGTTTGAATCAACTGTTCTGTCCTCGTGTCAACAGAGCTTGTTGCCTCGTCTAAAATTAGCATTGGGGCGTTTTCAACCATTGCACGCGCAATTGTTAAAAGCTGTTTTTGGCCGACGGAAATTGAGGTGTTGTCGCTAAACACTGTGTTATACCCTTCTGGAAGAGTTCGAATAAAGTGGTCAATTCCAACAACCTTGCAAGCATTTTCAATTTCCTCGTCTGTTGCATCAAGTTCGCTATATCTTATGTTATCTCTAATCGTTCCTTCAAAAAGCCATGTGTCTTGAAGAACCATTCCAAAAAGTTTGTGAATGTTTTCTCTTGTCAAATTTGAAATTGGAACATCGTCAATTAAAATTTCGCCGCTGTCAATCTCATAAAACCTCATTAGAAGGTTAACCATTGTTGTCTTCCCCGCCCCCGTTGGGCCAACAATTGCAACTTTGTCTCCCGGCTTAACTTTTGCAGAAAAATTGTGGATAATTGTCTTGCCCTCGTCATAGCCAAACACAACGTTTTTAAATTCAACTTTTCCAACAACATTTTCTAAAACAAGAGTCTTGCTGCTTTCATCTTCAAGTTCTCTTTCCTCCAAGAACTCAAACACTCTCTCACTTGCCGCCGCCGTTGACTGAAGCGTTGTTGCAATTTGAGCAAGCTGAGAAAGAGGCGAAGTAAACAATCTTATATAAATCATGAAAGAAACAATAACACCAAACTCAATAATTTCGTTTGAGCATAAAACAGCGCCAACAACACAGACAACAACAAAACTAAGGTTCCCAACAAAGCTCATAAGAGGCTGCATGATTCCAGAAAAGAATTGGCTTTTCCAGCTGTTTGTATAGAGCTTTTTGTTAAGTTTTGAAAAAGCTTGCTCTTCCTGTTTTTCTCCATTAAAAGCTTTAACAATATTGTGGCCCGTGTAATTTTCTTCAACTTGGCCGTTTAAATCTCCAAGGCTGTCTTGTTGCGCTTTAAAATATTTTTGAGATTTCATCATAATAACGCCCATGACGCTAAAGCCAATAAGCGCCGAAACAATTGCAGAAAGCGCCATAATCCAGTTGGTTAAAAACATCATAATTGTGCAGCCAAAAAGCATTGCAAGAGAGGTAACCAGGCTTGCAACGCTGTTGTTCAAGCTTTGAGAAATTGTGTCAACATCGTTTGTTACTCGGCTTAGAATGTCTCCGTGGCTGTGACCGTCTAGATATTTAAGCGGAAGTTTGTTAATTTTGTGGCAGATGTCTCCCCTTAGCCTCTTTGAAACTTTTTGAGTTACAGTTGCCATTATAAATGATGTTATATAAGAGAAGATTGCACTCAAACAATATATTGTAACAAGCGTCAAGCCAATTTTGGTGATTGCCGCCATGTCAATTCCTGTTTCGGCAAACATTCCCTCTTTAATTATGTTTGAAAGGTCGCCAACTTTGTTTGGCCCAATTAAAGAAAGAACTGTTCCGGCAAGCGCTAAAACAAGCGCAACAACTATTGCCCAAACATATTTTTTGCAATATATAATTAATTTTTTAATTGATTTTTTAAAGTCCTTTGCCCTATCAAAACTTTGGCCTCGTCCTCCCATTCTCATGCTAGCTCCTCCTTTGAAAGTTGAGAGGTTGCAATTTCACGATAGACGCTACATTTTTTCATAAGCTCTTCATGTTTGCCCTTTCCAACCATTTTTCCGTTGTCCAAAACAATTATTAAATCTGCGTCTTTAATTGTTCCAATTCTTTGCGCAACAATCAAATTGGTTGTCGACTTAAGTTCTCTTTTAATTGCCTGCCTAAGGCGCTTGTCTGTTTTAAAGTCAAGCGCAGAAAAGCTGTCGTCAAAAATCATAATCTCTGGATTTCTTGCAATTGCCCTTGCAATAGCAAGCCTTTGCTTTTGTCCGCCCGAAACATTTGTTCCGCCTTGGGTTATTTCGCTGTCATATTTATCCTCTTTTTTCTCAATAAAGGAACTTGCTTGGGCAATTTTTGCCGCGCGAACATAACTTTCTTCGCTTGCCTTTTCCCCTTTAATTTCGCCATATTGGAGGTTTGATTTTATTGTTCCGCTGAAAAGAAACGCTTTTTGAGGAACATCTCCAACCATACCGTTAATCTGGCTGAGTTTATAATCTTTAACGGTTACGCCGTCAACCAAAACTTCTCCTTCTGTTGCGTCATAAATTCTTGGAACAAGGTTAATAAGCGTGCTCTTTCCGCTTCCTGTTGAACCAATAAATGCAACAGTTTGGCCTCTTTCTGCCTTAAAACTAATATCTTGTAAAACATATTCATCTGCATCCGGATATTTAAATGAAACATTTTTAAATTCAACTTCGCCCGTTGAAATTGGCTCTGCCCCCTCTCCATCTAAAATTGCGGATTTTGTTCCAATAATTTCGTTAATTCTCTTTGCTGAAACTGTTGCCCTTGGAAGCATGATAAAAATCATTGTAAGCAAGATAAAGGCCATAACAACCTGCATTGCATAGGACATGAAAACAACCATATCACTGAAAGCTGTCAATTTGAGAGAAACATTCGCATTTTGAATTATAATCGCCCCAAGCCAATAAATTCCAAGGCTAAGGCCAGACATCATAAGGTTCATAAAAGGATTTAAAACAACCATAAATCGGCTTGTGAAAAGATGGGTTTTTGTCAAATCCTCATTTGCTTGGCCAAAGCGCTTCTCTTCAAACTCTTCTGCGTTATATGCTCTAACAACTCTAACTCCGGTTAAATTTTCCCGCATAATTCTGTTAATTGAATCTGTTTGAGTTTGAAGCTTTTTAAACTTTGGCATGACGAATAAAACAAGAGTTAATATAACAATCATAAGAAGCCCAACTGCGCTTGCCGTAAGAACGCTCCATTCCCAGCTTTTTCCAAGAATAATAACAATTGCCCAAACGGCCATAATTGGCGCGCGAATCATTGACTGCATTCCAAATGAAACCAAGTTTTGAATTTGGGTTACGTCGTTTGTTGTTCTTGTAATTAAACTTGCCGTTGAAAATTTTCTAATTTCAGCGTTGGAAAAAGACTGAACCTTTGAAAAGATAATTGCCCTAAGCCTTGCAGAAAGACCCGCCGCAACCTTTGCAACGAAATAGCCAATTATAACAGAAAGCGCGGCGCTTCCAAGCGCGCAGGCAAGCATTATAAGCCCTTTTATAACAATTTCTTTAACAGCTCCGCCAGTTGTAAGAAGAGTTGTTATATCTGACATATATGATGGAAGTTCAAGTTCCAAGTAAACTGTTCCCGCAATTAAGACTACGCTAATTGCGCAGTAAAGCCATTCTTTTTTAGTAAGATATTTTAACAATTTAAGCACAGTTTCATCTCCCAGAGTATAAGTATATTCATTAAAAATTTTTATAGTTACAAAGAATATATATAGCACTAATAAATTGGTTTTGCAAGTTATTTTTCTTAAATTTAAACAAATTTTTATAATGCAAAATCACAATAAACTGGAAAATGGTCTGAGCAAAACACGTCCAGAAAAATGTTTGAATTTTTAACATAATCCTTCAAATTTTTAGAGATAAAAATATAGTCAAATCTGTAAGTCCATGCGTTTTTAAAGCCCTGTTTTGCTCGATAACTGCTCCAAGAAAATGCGTTTCCACTGTTAAATATTCTGTATGTGTCAACCAAGCCAAGATCTAAAAACTCGTCAAACATCAGTCGCTCTTCATCCAAAAAACCGGTTCTA
>CALWHN010000018.1 GCA_944380415.1 uncultured Clostridia bacterium
AAATTTATCTGTGTTAAGCATCTCCAAAAACTAGTGAATTTCAATAACGACACTAAAAAAAGCCCTCTCTGGCTCAGACCAGGTCAGTTTAAAAGCCCTCTTTAAAATTGCAAACACAATGGGAGTAACAATTAAGGAAATAATAAAAAAATAGGCGCAAGGCCTATTTTATTTTTTTAAGATATGCTTCATATTTTGAATATGCTTGCCTTGGAATTTCCTCGGAAAGCTGAGCAAGAAGTTGTTTGCTTTTCTTGTCCAAACTTTTTGGAGCTTCGGTTTTAATTGTAACAATCAAATCGCCATAGCTGTCTCTGTTTAAAACCTTAATTCCCTTTCCTTTAAGGCGCATAACCGTTCCGCTTTGGGTAAGTTCCTTAATTTCAAGCATATATGGGCCATTTAAAGTTGGAATTTCAACCTTGCCGCCAAGAAGAGCAAGCGTGAAGGGAACATAAAGCTCAAGATGAAGGTCAAACTTATCTCTAACCAAAACTTTGTGTGGAGAAACTTTAACGTGAATTCTTAAATCTCCGCTAACGCCCTCTCTAAAAGGCGCATTCCCTTCTCCCCTCATCGTTATTGTTTGGCCGTTGTCAATTCCTGCCGGAATTTTAATTTTAACAGTTTTAGTAACCTTTTTATATCCCTTTCCGCTGCACTGGGCGCATTTTTCTTTAACAATTCTACCCGTTCCGTTGCAGTCTTTGCACGGTCCTTCTTGAATTGTTGTTCCAAAAAGCGTTTGTTGGGTGTATCTAACCCTTCCCTTGCCCTTGCAGGTTGAACATTGAGAAAATTCCTTTCCGTCCTTCGCTCCGGTTCCCTGGCAACTTAAACACTTTTCAATTTTTGGAATTATAATTTCCTTGTAAACGCCAAATGCTGCTTCGTCAAAAGAAAGGTTTATTTGAACGTCAATGTCCTCGCCTCTTTCAATTGTTCTTGCGCCTCTGCCGCCAAAAGCGCCAAAAAGGTCGCCAAAAAGGTCGCCAAAGCCGCCAAACCCTTCGCCAAAGCTTCCGCTGAAACTTCCGCCATTTCCGCCAAAGAAATCTCCAAAGTTAGGTTGGCCCTCCGCGTTTCCAAATTGATCGTAATTTGCGCGCTTTTTCTCGTCTCCAAGAACCTCATAGGCCTCGTTAACTTCCTTAAACTTCTCCGCTGCTGTTTTATCGTCTTTGTTCAAATCTGGGTGATATTTTTTGGCTAAACGGCGATATGCGCTTTTAATCTCGTCTGCACTCGCCTTTTTGTCAACTCCTAAAACACTGTAATAATCTTTATTTGCCATTTAATTTACCTTTTATTTAGCAGAGTTTGCAAGGGAAAACCTTCCCTTGCATTCCATGCCAAAATTGATTAGTCAATTATAACCTCTTCTGGGTTGTCATCGTTCCCGTTGTTGTCGCCAGAGTTATCGCCAGGATTTGAATTGTTGTTAGCGCCAGCAGCTTGATACATCTTTGTGAAAACTTCGTTTGAAACTTTTGTAAGCTCTTCAAGCGCGCTCTTTAAAGCGTTGATGTCCTGGGTTTCAAAATCTTTCTTGGCTTTTTCAATTGCCTCTTCAAGCCTTTTCTTGTCTTCTTCGGCAAGTTTGTCGCCGTTTTCTTTCAACATTTTTTCAAGTTGATAAACAAGTTGGTCTGCTTGGTTCTTTGTTTCAACAAATTCTTTGTGTTTTTTATCCTCTTCTGCGTGAGCCTCTGCCTCTTTAATTGCCCTGTTAATTTCTTCCTCAGACAAGTTTGAAGAAGCAGTGATTGTAATTTTCTGTTCTTTGTTTGTTCCAAGGTCTTTTGCAGAAACGTTTACAATACCGTTTGCATCAATGTCAAAAGTAACTTCAATTTGTGGAACGCCTCTTGGTGCTGGCGGAATGTCTGTCAATTGAAACCTTCCAAGAGATTTGTTCTGAGCAGCAAACTCACGTTCGCCTTGAAGAACATGAATGTCAACGCCTGGCTGATTGTCTGATGCGGTTGAAAATATTTGAGATTTTCTTGTTGGAATTGTTGTGTTTCTTTCAATAAGTTTTGTAAACACTCCGCCAAGGGTTTCAATTCCAAGTGAAAGTGGTGTAACGTCCAAAAGCAAAACGTCTTTAACGTCGCCGCCTAAAACGCCGGCTTGAATTGCCGCGCCAATTGCAACACATTCATCTGGGTTAATTCCTTTGTATGGCTCTTTTCCTGTTTCCTTTTTAACCTCTTCAAAAACAGCAGGAATTCTTGTTGAACCTCCAACCAAGATAACCTTGTTGATGTCGCTATATGTTAATTTAGCGTCTGCCATTGCTTTTTTCGTGCATTTGATTGTTTTTTCAATTAAATCGCTTGTCATGCTGTCAAATTTAGCGCGAGTAAGGTCATATTCAAGGTGTTTTGGGCCTGCAGCATCTGCTGTAATAAATGGAAGGCTAATTGTCGTCTTCATGGAAGCAGAAAGATCAATCTTTGCCTTTTCTGCGGCCTCTTTAAGCCTTTGCATTGCAAGTTTGTCCTTGGACAAATCAATTCCTTCTTTCGCTTTAAATTCGCTAACCAAAAGGTCGATAATTCTGTTGTCAAAGTCATCTCCGCCAAGCCTTGTGTCGCCGTTTGTTGAAAGAACTTCAAAAACGCCATCGCCAATTTCCAAAATTGAAACGTCGAATGTTCCGCCGCCAAGGTCGTAAACCAAGATCTTTTGGTTCTTGTTCTCGCCCTTGTCAAGGCCATATGCCAAAGAAGCTGCCGTTGGCTCGTTTATAATTCTTAAAACTTCAAGCCCAGCAATTTTTCCTGCGTCCTTTGTTGCTTGACGTTGACTGTCGTTAAAGTATGCAGGAACTGTAATAACGGCTTGGGTAACTTTCTCTCCTAAATAACTTTCTGCATCCGCTTTAAGTTTTGAAAGAATCATTGCCGAAATTTCAGGTGCAGTATATGATTTTCCTCCAAGCGTAACCCTGTGGTCTGTTCCCATTTCTCTTTTAATTGAAGAAACGGTGTTTTCGTGGTTTGCAACAGCTTGTCTTTTAGCAACCTGTCCAACCAACCTTTCGCCTTCTTTGTTGATTGCAACAACAGAAGGAGTTGTTCTTGCGCCCTCCGCATTTGGAATAACCGTTGGTTGTCCGCCTTCCATAACGGCAACGCAAGAGTTTGTTGTTCCTAAATCAATCCCAATTATTTTACTCATATTAATATCCTCCTCAAATTAATTATTATTTTGAACTTTGTTTACGACAACTTGGGAATATCGTAAAACTCTGTCCGAAAGTTTATAACCAGCTTGATAGACGTCTGTTACAATTCCATCTTCAAGCGAATTATCATTTTTAACTGCAACAACATTGTGCAAGTTTGGATCGAATTTTTGTCCCAAAGCTTCAATTTCTTCAATGCCAAGCGCTTTTAGTGAAGTTTTAAAATCTCTTTCAATTAAATTTAAGCCTTCCAAAACTTTCTTGTCCGAAATCATGTCCTTTGCCTTGACAATTGCATCAATCAGAGGCAAAAATCTTGTAACAGCCTCAACAATTCCGTCAATTCTTGCAACTCTAACTATGTCTGCGCTCCGCTTGCGATAGTTGTCGAACTCTGCTTGAATTCGCTGGGCCATTTCTAAGTACTCATTTTTAGAATCTTCCAAAGTTTTATCAACCTCTTCCAACTCCCCTTCTTTTTTCTTTTTTTCTGCCATTATTTATCCTCCAACTTATCTAAATTTTCCAGTTCGCTGGTCAAAAACTTAAGCGCTGAAGCAATAGTTGTATAGTCCATTCTCTGAGGTCCTAAAACGCCAATTGTTCCAACATGCTTTCCAGAGACAACAAGCGGCGCTTTAACAACGGCAACTCCACTTCCGTCTTCGTCATCCGTCAAGTTAAAGCTTAAATCGTCTTCTTCCGTTTTTAAAAGAACTTCCAATTGTTTTTCATCTTCCAAAATTTTAAGCGTCTTTTTATAGCCAGAAACCGTTCTTTCTTCACCGCTTTCCAAAAGTTTTGTCGCCCCAGAAGTTTTAACGCCAACCATCTTCTTCGATGCAAGCTGCTTAAACCCCTCTAAAAGCCCTTGGGCAAGAAGGTTGTAATCTTCAACTTCTCTGTTGATCTCCTTTTCAACAAGTGAGATGTTTTCAATCATCTGCCCAATTGTTTGCCCGCAGAACTTTTTTGTTAGCAACCTTGCCGCATCATCACACGCCTTTTGATTTGCAGCTGTTTTGATTCCACAGTTTATAATTCCGTTTTTTGTTCCAATTAAAATTATTGCGCTGTCAGAAACAAGAGAAATAATTTTAATTTCCTTAACAACAAAATTGTCATAATTGTTCATCATAACAACCGTTGGATAGTTTGTTGCTTCGCTTATGATCTTTGCAAGTTCAGAAACAATTTCGCCAACAGATTTTGTTCTCTCTGTTAAAATTTCTGAAACCCGGTCAATCTTTGAAGGCTCAACTTTGAAATCTTTCAAGAGATATTCAACATAATAGCGATAGCCCTCTGCCGTTGGAATTCGCCCGCCAGAAGTGTGAAGCTGCTTTAAAAAGCCCATTGCTTCAAGCGCGTTTAGTTCATTTCTAAGCGTTGCAGAACTTATGTTCGGAAGATGTTTCTCCTTAACCAAACCGCTAGTTATTGGGCTTGCATCTTTAATGTAGTCCTCAATTGTCGCTATTAAAATGTCGTTTTTTCTCTGACTTAGTTTCAAGTTAAACCAACCTTCTAACTATCATATGCAATAAACTGGAAATTATTGCTAGCACTCTCCTTTTTGGATTGCTAGCAAAATTATACTCCTAAAAAAAAATTTGTCAACTGATTTATGACAAATTTTTAAAAAATTTTTTAAAATGTTTTGGGCAAAAGAAAATTGTCAAATTTTGTGGTAAATTGTAAAAATTTAGCATATATAATCTTAGTAAGGAATTTGGAAAATTGCAATCCTCTTTTTTAGATTTACGGTGTAAAGAAGTTATCAACATTGTCGATGGAACTCGCCTTGGACATATTGTTGACATTGTTATAACTCTTTCAACGGGTCAAATTGCCGGAATTGTAGTTCCAGGAAACAAGTCCATATTCAGTTTTATAAAGGGCGGAAACGACCTTTTTATTCCTTTCTCCCAGGTTTGCAAAATTGGCGAAGACGCAATTTTAGTTGAACTTTTTGGCGTTAACAACCCAATTTCAACAACCTATGATTTTCGCGCTCAAAATGTTAAACAACTAGGCCATGAGCAAAATAGTTAAAATCATTGGCCTTCTTTTTGTTCGCTTGTAGATAAAGTTCGAAAGAACTTTTTTTATGTTTGCCTTAATTTCATTTGGATCAAAACTTCTAAGATCCTGTTCTCTAAGCGCGCTTGCAATAACGCTTCTTGCGTCCTCTGTAAAGGCTTCTGCCTCCTTTTCATAAACAACACCACGGGTAATTATAAACGGCTCAAAGCCGCCCTCGCCAGAAGAACTCATGTTAATAACTGCAACGCAAATTCCCTCTTCAGAAAGCTGTTTTCTTTCCTTTAAAACATTGCTTTCCAAATCTCCAAGGCCATAGCCGTCAACAAGCCTAATTCCAGCGGTAACAAACCCCGCCTGTTTAATATAGTTTTCGCCCATTTCAACTTGCATTCCTAGCTCTGGCATGATTATATCTCTTGAATTCATGCCCATTGAAATTGCAAGTTCCTTGTGCCTTTTTAAATGGCGATATTCGCCGTGGATAGGAATGAAAAATTTTGGATTTGTAAGTGCATGAATTGTTTTAAGCTCCTCTTGACAGGCGTGGCCAGAAGCGTGAACCTCTGCAAGTTCATCATAAATAACATCTGCCCCCTTTTTATAAAGCGCGTTTATAACATTGTAAACGGCTTTTTCATTTCCAGGAATTGGCGAAGCAGAAAAAATAACAACATCGCCCTCCCCAATTTTAACTTTTGGAAATTCTCCGTGAGCCATTCTTGTAAGCGCGCTTAAAGGTTCGCCCTGGCTTCCCGTGCATAAAATTAAAAGTTCTCCATCGGCATATTTATCAATTTTGTCAATATCAATAATGTTTTCTCTGTTGTAGGAAAGTTCGCCAATTTTTGCTGCCGCTTCTGTAATATTAATCATGCTTCTGCCAGCAAAGGCAACCTTTCTTTTAAATTTTTCTGCAATCCAAAGAAGTTGTTGAAGCCTGTGAACATTTGATGCAAATGTTGAAACAAAAAGTCTTTTGCCCGCAAACTTTTCAAAAAGCCCTTCAAGCGTTCTTCCAACATTCGATTCGCTCATAGAATAGCCCTTTCTGCAAACGTTCGTGCTCTCACATAAAAGCAAGTTGACGCCCTTTTTCCCAAGTTCTCCAAAACGAGTTAAATCTGTCATGCTTCCGTCAATTGGCTCAAAGTCAATTTTAAAGTCGCCCGTGTGGATTATGTTTCCAACTGGCGTTGAAATGCAAAGAGCAAGCGAGCCCGCAATTGAGTGGCTAACTTTTATAAATTCAATTTGAAAATTTCCAAGTTTTAAAAGATTTTTTGGCTTTACGGTAACTGCCTTATATTCAATTCTGTGCTCCTGCATTTTGTTATCCAAAAGCGCAAGTGTCATTGGCGTTCCATAAACTGGAACTTTAAGTTCGTTTAAAATATAAGGAAGCCCGCCAATGTGGTCTTCGTGGCCGTGGGTTAAAACAATTCCCTTAACCTTGCTTTTGTTTGCAATCAAATAGGAAATGTCTGGAACAACAAGGTCAATCCCGGGGAACTCTCCCGTTGGAAAGGCAAGGCCACCGTCAACAACAATTATTTCGTCGTCATATTCAATTGCTGTTATGTTCTTTCCAATTTCGCCAACTCCGCCAAGAAATGTAATCTTAACAGGTTTTTTATTTGTTTTAACTGCAAAATTCTGTTCCTTTTGCAAATTTTGAGCTTTTGGCTGTCTGTTTGAAACCTGTTTTCTTTGTTTTGTTTGAGGCTGCTTTTTTTCAACCCCAAAATTTGCACCCTCACGGTGCGTTAAATTTTGATTTTCATTCATAAATTTCCTCTCAAAAATATATTTAAAGCAACAAATGCCTTATAAACTAAATTAAATCTTTAACTTCTCTAAACGAATCGTTTTCTTCAAGGCGCTTTGGAGAAAGAATTGTGTCTAAATCGACATAATATCTCATTCCCTGGCTTCCATAGAACATTACCATTTCAAACACATAGAACATGGCAACAAAAACCGGAATGATAATTGGGAACGCAAACGTTCCAAAAAGATAGTTAAATGCAACTGCTAAAAGCATTATGCAAATTGCTGTTGAAAAAACCTTAAAGAATCTTCTAATAACTGCTTTAAAGCCCTTCCTAAATCCTCTAAACATGTTATAGTCATAGACGACAATTGCTGGCATCCAGCCTGCAAAAAACGTCTTTTTAAGCGCAACAAGCGCAACTAAAACTGCAACTAAAATAAACGGCATGAAGTAAATTAGAATTCCACCAACAGAATTCAATCTAAGCGTGAAAACAACTGCAACAACAATTAGAAGATTAACAGGAAGCATTATTAGGCTTTTGAAAAGTGAATACCTAGCACTTCGAGCAAAATATCTCATATATGAGCCAACAAAGGAATATCTAGTTAAACTTGACATATAGCCAAAGAGTGTTTGGCCAACCGGAAGGTCTGCAAGACCAATTAAAAAAGGAAAGACATATAAAAGAACAAAGCAAATGTAAAAAGCTGCGCCGGGATTGACCTGCCAAAATTCAACAAAAAGGTCCAAAAACTCAACAACAACTTCGTTCATGTTGACCAAAAGTTGGAACGGGTTGACAGAGACGTTGAAATTGGTAAGCAAACTTCCAAATTCGCTCAACGCCCCCGTTGTGTTAAGCTGGTCTGCAATCGTTCCAAAAAAAGGAGCAATGAGGCCAATTACAATTCCGCAAACAATGATATAATAAAGAATCAACTTCCAAACAAGCGAGAAGTTTGCAATCAACAATTTAGTTGAGTTTTTAAACATCATTGCTTTTTTACCACCATCTTGTAAATCTCTCTCATATTAACAAAAATTAAGCAATCTTCAAAATTTCTTAAATCAAGGCCAATAACTCTGTTAACTTTTTCAATTCTGTAAATAAGAGTGTTCCTGTGGACATATGAGCTTGCTGAAGCGTGGGAAAGGTTTAACCCGCCCTTAATAAAGGCGTCAACAGTTTCATTAATTGCTTCATTTTCCAAAATTTTAACAAGGTTCTTGTCTTTAAAAAGCCTTTTGTAAGCAGTTATTTTAAGTTTTTTGCCAACAACCTGTTCTGGTTTAAACAGGTCTTTGTTTGATTGAACTAAAAAAACGGCGTTTTGTTCCTTTTTCATTAATGCTCCTAGTTTGCCCTACTCCTCTATCGAACCAAGTTTAAACTTAATGATTCGTTTTGTCAAGTCTTTTGCAACGTCCAAAGAAGATGTTGCAACAACTGTTGTAACCTTGTTTGAAAGGAATTGTTTTTTTATAAGCTCGCTAATTCTTTCATATTGCTCTTGGGTCAACTTTTCAAAAATGTTGTCAATTAAAACAAGTTCAAGATTTCTAAGCGAAAGCCTTGCAATTGAGAGAACATATTTGTCAAATAAAGTTAGGTTTTTAACCTTCTCATCTCTAAACTTTTCCAAATTGAAGTCAATTAAAAGCTTGTTAATTTTTTCCTCGCTCTCGGCCTTGCTAACTTTCCTTGTCTTTAAAATATATTGAAGATTTTGATAAACCGTTTTCTTATCAAAGAAAACAGGCGTTGCAGGGACATATCCCATGTCAATATCAACAGAAAAATCAACCTTTTTAAGAGGAATATCCTTTAAATAAACCTCCCCAGTAAAATCCTTTTCAAGTTTGCACAAAACCCTTAAAAAAGTTGTCTTTCCGCTGTGTTCTTCCCCAAAAATTGAAACAGCTTCGCCCTTTTTAATTTCAAGGTTTATGTCATAAAGAGCATAAAATTCCTTTGTAAACTTTAAACTAAGGTTTTTAACAATAATCATCTTTCCTCTCTTCAATAATAAATATAACCCACAATTAAAAAAAAATCAACTGTTTTAAACAATTGATTTTAAAATATTGCCCTGAGCAAAAGCCCAAGTAAAAAACTGAAAATTGTTAAAAGCGCCGTTCTTAAAATTATCCAAGAGGCATAGCGCTTTTCCTTTTGCTGATCTTTTTTAAAAAGTTTTCCCTTTCCCTTTAATGAAACGCAATAAACCTCTCCGCGTTTGCTGTCCGACTCAACAAAATCAATCAAGCCTTCCTTTGAAAGCGAAATCATAATCTCTTCAATCTCGCTCGTTGAAACGGCATATTTCTTTTTTCCAAGGAAGTCAACAAGCTCTTGAATTGAAATAAGCTTGGCGCCGCCGCCCTCACATTTTTCAAAAATAAAGCTCATAACAAGCTTGTCTTTTTTATCCAACATCTCTTTTATTATTTCAAAAATAAAGCGTTTAATTCCATGGTTGTCGGCGCTTTAATTCAAGTTTTCGTATAAGCTTTTCCTTGTCCTTTTCAATTTCTGTTTTAACTTTTTGAACCTTTGGCGCCTCTGGGCGCGACATGATGTAATATCTAAGCTCGTCAAGTGCGTGGTCGTCCGCTTTAACCGGCCTGTCGTTGTCTCCCCAAAAATAACTTTTAAGCTCTCGAATTAAATTTGTGCAGTTCTTAAAAATAAAAAGTTTAACTCTTCCCTCCGCATCTTTCAGATAGCTTTTAACTCGGTTTATTCCGCTGAACAAGTCCTTGTTGACCTTTGGGTTTGCGTTTATCCCAAAGTCATAAAAAAGCTCGCAAACGCTTTTGGAGCTGGCAAGGGTTTTCTGGGTTGCCGCGCTGTCAATTAAGGCGTCATACCTTCCTCCAAACCCCTTTTCCCAGCCAAGTCGCTCGCAAATTTTTTTAATTGCATCTGCGTGATATTGAACATCTTTCCCCGCCTCAAAGTGTTCCGCAATCACATAGACATTTCCATCGTAATCAACAGCATAAAAATGGGCGGAGAGCGGGTTGTTAAGGCCGGGGTCAATTGAAATTGTGTCATGCCATTCCCTTGGAATATCAAAAGGTTCAATAACGTGAATTTGCGGGTCAAATTCAGGATAAACAAGCCCCATTGAAGAAGAAAACTTTCCATAGCAGCGCGACTCAAGCTCCTCCTCGCTCATAGATGATTTTAAACTTTTAATTTCATCCCTGTCCAAATATGGATTGTCGTCCCAATTCATTGTAATTGACCAAACATCTTGGTCTGCACTTTCATTTAGATAAATTTCGTTATAAACCCAACTAAGCCCCTTAAGCGGCGTCATTGTCCCATAAATTTCGCCCTTTCTGTCAAGAATTCTCATTCTACATTCGCGATAGATGTCATATGGCGGCTCTTCGTCAAACCAAATGTAGTCAATCGACGCCCCCTGAAACTTTTCTCTTCCCTGGTCGCAACTTTTAAATCCAATTTTACTAACTTTACCAAAAACATTTTTAACTAGAACATAGTCAACAACTCCGCCGCTTGGAAAATCTTTGGAGCCGCTCTCCATAACAATATCCTCAATCCACTGAGGCTTTAAATAGCTGAAAACCTTCCCTTGTGCAACGTCTCTTTGAACTTGTTTAGAAAGAGAAACAACCCAAATAACAGCCTCTTCGCGGTTAACTCTAAAGGGGTGAATTCCCCTTGAAAGCCAAACTGTTTCAACTGCGCCACACTCTGTTTTTCCGCTTCTGTTTCCTCCAAAAACCCAGCGGTTACGCTTTAAACACTTGTGGAATTCCATTTGTTTTTTGTGAACTTTTTTCCCCTTGTTGTATCTTTCCAGTTTGGAATTTTTGTTTCTAAACAAAATTTCATCGTCAATTTCGCCAAGTTTTGAAAAAATTTGTTTTTTGTTCATATTTTCTCCTGTAATTTCTCTGTTTTTAGACATTTTTCTCCTAACAAGCCCTGTTTAAAATGGTTATAATGAATTCATGTTAAAAAATCTTGCAAAAAAATCAATTCTTGTGGTTTTCGTTGCAATGTTTTGCTTCGCTTTTTTCCCTTTTCAAATTAAAGGCGTCAGCGCACAGGCCCAAGATTCCTACTATGCAAAAGTTCAATCCTCAAACGTAAAGCTCTATCGCTCAACAACTGGAAGCGAAGAGTTTTCTAACGTCTACTTCGTAATTCCTCAAAGCTACTTTGTTGAAATTTCCTATTGTGAAAATGAAAACTATTACACCGCAAGGTATCAAGATGTCTATGGCTATGTAAAAAAAAGTGAGGTCAAGGCAATAAGCGGCGTTCCTCAAACCCCATTTGCAATTGCAAGTTTTAGAATGTACATTCCAGGCGGAATTGACCTTCGTTCAACCCCCGTTTACACGGACGGATTAAACACGCTTGGAACAATTAATTTCATGGAAACAAACTTAAGATATTATGGGACAATTGACGGCGAAGAAGCCGTTACTTACAGCGGAACAACGTGGTATTATTGCAAATATACGAAGGGAGA
This sequence comes from uncultured Clostridia bacterium, assembly GCA_944380415.1. Taxonomy (GTDB): domain Bacteria; phylum Bacillota; class Clostridia; order Christensenellales; family UBA1242; genus UMGS687. The sequence continues at coordinate 11,528 of CALWHN010000018.1, forward strand.
CCAAGAAATTTTTGGCTACCTATATGCCTATTTTTGCGACCTGTTGACTGAAATTCCAACAAACACAGAGGTTGTCGAATACATTGAGCAGCCAGATTTTGTTGTTGACACAACAACAACCCCTTCCGGTGAAGACGGAATGAGCGCCCTTCCAACAACAACGCAAATTATTATTATCGTTGCCGTTTGTTTGCCCTGCATTGCAATAATCTATCTTCTTTTCAGGCCAACAAAGATTGGTGCAAAGGCGCTTCAAGATGCCGAACTTAAACCAACCAAGCGCGAAAAGCGAAAACGCTCGCGCCATCAAGACTATTATGAATATGATGAGTGAGCGGCTTTACTAATGCTTTTTATAACGCCCTTCAAAAAGCCAAAATCAATCTCATTAAAAATTTCTCCGCTCTCTTTGCCGCTAAAAAAGTTTTTACAAGAATAATAAACTTCCATAATCCAACCTTCGTTTGAAAATTTATCCATAAAATATCGATCATCAAAACCATTTTCATCCAAATAATCAGCAAAAAGATCATATGCCTTGTTAAGCCTTCGAAAATATGTCCTCTCGCTGATGGAAAGAAGGTTTGCAATTTCTGCGCTTGTTCTTCCGTCGATGTGTTTCAAAATTAAAATCTTGGCACAAAGCCTGTCAATTGCCTTTAATCCATCTATGCAAATTGTGTTTAAATTAATTAAATTAACCTTCGCTTCAGAAACATTTATAATAAAATTGCTGACAGCTTCGCTGCTTTGTTCAATTAAATTTTTAGTTGTAACAAAGATTGACGAAATGGCACGCTTATAGATTATTTCATCAAGCGCCCTAACAACCTTTGCAATGTGCCTCTGCACTGTTAAAATTGTTCTTGCCCAAATCTTAAGTTCCATATCTTCCCCTTGTTAAAAAAATTCCGCCTATTAAAAAATTTAATAAACAAAAAAATTATAAAGTTGCAAAATTTTCAAAGTCAACAATAACTGACATAAATTTTACTTATTTTTGTAAAAAATTCAAAACAAATTTAAACATTTTTACAATAATCGACAATCTTCGTCATTTTTGTATAAAAATTTTTTTATAAAAAACCCGCTAAATCTCTTTAAAATAAATAAAAGAAGGCCTTTTGGTCTTCTTTTATTTTATATTAACTTTCTTATTCAAAGAGTTCTTTAATTTCGTTAAATTCTGCCTCGTCAACCTCTTTTGCAACCAATTCCTCGTCTGTTTGAGGCTGGGCTTTTTTCTTTACAAAATTCTTGTTATAGTCCAAAAAGCTTGTTGTTTCGCCGTTCCATCTTAATTTAACTGTTCCAAGCGGGCCGTTTCTGTGCTTTGCAATTATTAATTCTGCAACATCGCTCTCTTCTGAGATTACATCGTTATACATGTCCGCCTTATAAATGAACATAACAATGTCGGCATCTTGCTCAATTGAACCGCTGTCTCTAAGGTCTGAAAGAACGGGTCTGTGGTCGCCCTTTCTCTGCTCAACCGCTCTTGAAAGCTGAGAGAGCAAAATTATTGGAACGTCAAGCTCTCTTGCGGCAATTTTAAGCGATCTTGTAATTTCTCCAACTTCCAAAACCTTGTTGTCAAAGGTTGAATTTTTGTCCGCTCTCATAAGCTGAAGATAGTCAATCATAACAAGGTCAAGGCCGTGCTCTCTTTTAATTCTTCTACATTTTGAAAGAATGTCATTTGGGTCGTTTATTGACGAATCGTCAATATAAATTGAAGCTTCTGAAAGTTTCCTGCTTGCCTTAACTAAAGCCGTCCATTCGTCAACCGAAAGTTTGCCTTTAAGCGCCTTTTCCATTGAAACATTTCCAATTGAACACATCGACCTTTGGGCAATTTGTGTTCTTGGCATTTCCAAAGAGAAAATTGCACAACTTTTCTTTCCAAGCGTTGCAGCGTTGTTTACAATGTTCATTGCAAGAGAAGTTTTTCCAACTCCAGGCCTTGCAGCAAGAAGAATTAAATCGGAATTTTGAAGGCCGTTTGTAATCGAATCTAAGTCGGAAAAACCAGTTGAAAGGCCGCGAAGCGAAGAAGGGTCTTTTGCAATTTTGTTTAACTTGTCAATAACTTCCTTTAAAGCGCCCTCAATATGCTCCAAAGATGAAAAATCTTGCTTTTCTGCAATGTCAAAAATCTCTTTCTCTGCAAAGTTAAGCGCCGCTTTGTCATCTCCCGCTTGATAGGCGTTTTCAATAATTTTCTGCCCCGCTGAAATAAGCTTTCTAAACAGCGAATCGCGCTTGACAATGTCCATGTAATATTTATAATTCGCAGCAGAAGGAACGCTGTTTGTCAAACTTGTTAAATAATCAATTCCACCAACTGCTTCAAGTTTTCCTTTCTTCTCCAAAAGGTCTGTTAGCGTAACAAAGTCAATTGGTTTGCTTTGACGATTTAGCTCCATCATATTTTCAAAAATTTCTCTGTTGGCGGTTGAGTAAAAATCGTCAGAGCTAAGCGCGCTTAAAATTACAAGCGGCGCCTCATTATCTATCATCATTGAACCAAGAACGGATTGCTCTGCTTCAATGCTATGTGGCATAGTTTTATATTTTTCCATTTGTTTTCTCCTGTAACACTAATCTGCAAAAGGGTCTCGCCTCTTTGGCTTGTCCTTTTTCCTCTTTTCAATTGCCTTTCCAACAAGCCAAACAACAAGTTCAATAATTACAATAACAGCGCCCCAGCAAACGATTGTTAAAAAAAGCTGAAGCCCAACGCTTAAATTTAGCTTAAAAAACAAATATGCAAATGCAACGCCAAAAGGAATTGAGGCCAAAAGCTCAATCATCCTTCTCTTTATGCTCTTTTTAAAATATCTTTTCTGGGTGCTATCCATCAGAAAAAAATTATAACATAAAAAAAGCGAAAGTCAAATCGTTTAACTCTCGCTTATTCTTCAATTTCAATTTTTATTTCATTGCTTGGCTTCTCATCATCTGGACTAGTGTTTTTTGGTTTTTTAAAATAGATAATTACAAGATAAATAGCAACAAAGACAAAGACAATTGCAAGAGCAAGAAGATAGTAAGCAAATTGGTTTGCTTGAACAACATAAAATTCAAACGTCAATTCCTCTCCCGTTCCAGAAGCATAATAGCAGAAAATCTTTCCGCCGTTAAGTGAAACCTCCTCGTCTTGGCCAACTGCGTGAAGGCGCGGGTTTTGAGTTGCAAAGAAATAGTAATAGTTTGCGCCTTTAAAACTTTCCAAAGCCTCTTGTCCAAGCTTGCCAAGAGTTTCTTCAATTCCTGTTGCAAAATAGTTTTCAAGCGTTGTTGAAACTAACCCGTTTTGCGTCTTTGAAAAAATTTGGCTAAATTTTTCTGTTGTAGTCGTTGAAAAAGCGTGTTCCTCGTTGATCGCACCGGAATATTGACAACTTGTTATAAAAATTCTTGAAGCAAGCGTTGTGTAAAACCTAAATTCAATTATATATGAATTTTCGTTCCAAGCAACGTATGGCGTCAAATGATTTCTCAAAAGAACTCTTTCACTTGAAGTTATTTTGTTGGATTGAACCATTGAATCCAAAACAGAATAATATCTTAATTTAACATCTTCAATATATGTTGCAGCAAGCGTTTGAATTTTGTTTTTAATTTCCGCCTGTTGCTCTTGGGTCATGTCCTCAAGGCCGCTTTCCGAACAGTTAATTGCAAAATAAATTGAGGAAAAAGCCGTGTTGATTGAGGTTAAATTCTGGGCAGAAGTACAGCCAGAAAATGTAACCGTAAACAAACAAAGAATCAAACACAATAGAACTTTTTTCATCTTGGATGATTTTATCACAAATTTATTATATGACAAAATTTTTATATTAATAATAAAAAATTCGCCCGTGTTTGGGCGAACTTTTTTCTTATTCTTCCGTTGGCCTTGTTGCGTTTTTAACCGTTACTTCCAAAGCCTTTTGCTGCTGCTTTAAAAGTTCATTTTGCTCTTTAAGCCTTGCCTCAATTTGCTTTAGATTTTCGTCGATATCAATCTTCCTTGGCCTTCCGCGTTTCTTTGGAGCGGTTGCAACTGGCTGTGAAACCTCTTTTCTTGGGCGGCCGCGCTTCTTTGGCTCTGCTGCTGAAGCAGGCTCAGCGGTTTCCTTCCTTGGGCGACCTCTCTTCTTTGGTTCTGTTGCTACTGGCCCTATAACCTCTTTCTTTGGCCTTCCGCGCTTTTTGGGTTCCGTATTAGGAGTAGCCTGGGTTGTTTCTTTCCTTGGACGGCCACGTTTTTTCGGCTCTTTAACCTCTGGTTCTGTTACAACTTTTTTCGGACGTCCTGGCCTTTTTTTAGGTTGTTTAGCTTCTTCTTTGACCTCTGCCTCTGAAGAAATTGCCTCTCTTTCAGCTTCTGGCTCTTTGATTTCCTCTTCTAAAGGTGTATCAAACATTGAGAAATCTTCTTTTGGCTTTTCTTCTTGTTTTGGCTCTTCTTTTGTTTGAGCTGCGAAAATTAAATTGCCTTCTTTGTCGAAAACATTTCCGTTCTCATCATGGAAGTTTCCTTCTTTGTCATAGTATGTTCCATCCTTGTTTCTATAATTTCCAAGGTCGTCATAATACCCGCCAAATTCATCTTCCGTTTTCGTTTGACTAAGAGGCTCAAGCTTTTTATTTTCGTCAAAAGAATAATCTTCTGTTAGCAATCTAATTTGCTTGTCTCTCTCGCTTATTATTGCTTCTTTTTCCTTAAGCTGTTTTTCAAGTTCTTGTTTTTCCTTTCCAATTTCAGCTTTGATGTATGCTTCTCTTTGATCTGTTTTGTTGACCAAGATTTTGTTTTGTTTTTCTAAAAGGTCAATCCTGTTAACCGCTTCTTCAAGCTCGCGTTCAACTTCCTCGCGGGATTTAATCAAGCCATCGCGCTCATCTCTAACCTTTTTATTAACATCTTCCTTAACCTCTTTAAAAATCTTGTTTGCAAATGTTTCATATTCTGCAAGCATAGCTTTTTCAAGGTTAACTTTTGCCTCTGCAATTTCCTGTTTGCGCTGAGCAATCTGATCAGAAAGGTTGTTGATTTCTTGGTTAAATCTAAGTTGTGCATCCTCTTGATCTTTTTCAATTTGTTCTTGCTTTTTAATTTCATCAGATTGTTGCTTTCTAATATAGTTGTTTTCAAGCCTGTTTGTTGTTGCCTCTTGCTGTTCACGAAGCCTTTGTGAGTTTTCCTTGCTTGCTTGAAGTTTTTTCTGATAGTCCTTCGTTGTGTTTTCAAAGTTTCGTTTTAAACTTTCAATTTCACTTTCAAAATGTTGAATTTCGGTGTTGAGCCTTGTTCTAATTCCAACGAAAATTTCAGTTTCTTTCATTGCTCTTTCTAAAACAAGTTCGCCCTTCTCGCCCGCCTGTTCAAAATTATATTGCTCATGCTGAATTGCATTTTCTCTTGCGCGCTTAAGCTCTTCTTGTTCTTGAATCTGCCTCTTTTCAATGTATTCATTTAAAACAGGAATTCCACGTCTAATTTCTTTTTCTGTAAAGAGAACTTCAAAGTCAACATATTCTGGCATTGTTGAAACTGCCTTGTCGATAAATCTGTTAAAAATATGGAATGTTTGATAAAGTTCTGTTGTGTTTGCAGCCATCCTGATGTTCAAACCAATTACAAATAAATAATTAATAATAAAAATGAAAACTGGAATTGTAAAAACTGTAATAAAGAAATCCGCCCCAAAATCGCCAACGCCTGCTGCGTAGCCGCATGTAAACAAAAATGCTAAACCAGCAAAAACAAACCCAAGAGATTTAACAATTTTTATAATCGCTTGGAAGGCGCTTGTTTTAAGCGGCCTGTCTATACAGTTTTCAACGGACATATAGTAACTTGGGCTTTTATCCCTGTTTAACATATATTCCTGCCAATGATATCTAAGCGTCCTTGGAACATGCTTCATTAAATTATTTAATTCAATTAAATTATTTTCATTTATATATTGAACATCATAAAGGAAAACATTTAATCTATCAATTGCCCTAACAAGCCTAAGTTCATAAATAAAATGAGTTGCAACAATAAAAACAATTATTGTCAGTAGCTCAAGGCCAATAAATATGTAAAGCAAATATTCAAGCGAAAGAGAATCTCTAACGCCTTCAAAGAATGTAACGATGCTTTGAAAGACATCTGCCCCCAAAAAGTTCATAACCCCTCCTTAAATTTGTTTTTAGTATATCACATAAAAAATAATTTAACTAATATTTTTTTAATATTTTTTAATAATTTTTTTAAATTTTTTTCAAATATTAACGCGAATTAATTTCCCCTGCTTTAAACTGAGCAAATAAACTTCATCAACTTTTGAATTTATTGCGTTTTCAAGCGCAAACTTATATGCCCTAAGCTGACCGCTATACTTTTTAACAAGCCTCTCCTCATCAACAATTGATGTATATTTATAATCCATTAAAATATTTTTAATCCCACAGGAAAAAAGGTCAATCTTTCCTTGAATTAAAATCTTTTCTTCCGCCCCTTGGCCAAAGACGCGAAGCGGGCTTTCATAAATCATAAATTCCTTTTCTTTATAAATCTTGTTTTCCTTTGGAATTATCTGTTTAATTATGTCAACATTTCTAATTATTGTGCTGAAAAGAAGCTTTGGGTCAAACGCTCCATTGTTAGTTTCTTTAATCAATTCTAAAACTTCCTGCTGCAAATTTTCAGAATAAAAATTTAATTTTTCCATGATTTCGTGAACAACGTTTCCCTCTTCAACAGTGCTAAACGAAAGATGTTTTGAGGTCTGATAATTCTCTGGTGAGTCAACAATATTTTCATATCCAGAGCCATCGAATGCAACAAGGCTAACCGAGGTTTTTGTTGAAAGCCGCGTCCGATCTAAATTTGGATAAACAAATTTTAAATTTTCTTTTGCGCTTTTTAAAAGATTAAAATCAAATTTATCCTCTGTTTTAATTTCAATCTGCTGCTCGCTTCCGTCCTCAATTTTTACTTCAAGAGAGTCAATTTCTCTTCCTTTAATTGAGCCCAAAATTAAATTTAAATAACTTTGTTTTACGGAAATTAAATCTGTTTCGCAATCAATTTCAGAAACCGAGTCAAAGAGATTTTCATGTTCTAAAATTTTTCCAGTTATAATAAGTTTATTTTTTGCGCGCGTAAGCGCAACATACAAAAGGCGCAAATTCTCTGCAATCTCTCGTCTTTTTTGAGAATTTACAATAATTTGCTCAAAGATGCTGTCATAAACTTTTCTTTCCAAGTTGTTATAATTTTTAAGCGCCATTCCAAAATTTTTGTCAATTTTTAAATCGGCGCCATCCTTTCTGTTTGAGAACAAATCTCGCCCACAATCTGCAAGAATTACAACCGGAAATTCAAGCCCCTTGCTTGAATGAATTGTTGTAATTTTAACGCAATTGTCGGTTGAGGATTTTACGCTTGGAACTTTAATTTGTTTGTTTTTTGAAAGATAATCGCAAAGCAAGGCAAGGTCAAAGTTAAAGCCTGCCTGCTCAATGTGGGCCAAAAATTGTTTTATAACATTTAATTTAACAAAGCCGTTTTCGCTTTTTAAAACATGTGAAATATAATTTGTTTTTTCAAAGAATTTCAAAACCGCCGCCCTAACGCCATCAGTTTTAATTGAAAAAGAAAACTCATCTAAACTTTTATTAAACGCCAAAAGTTTTTTAGAAAGCTTGTCGTCCTTCTTTAAATAATTTTCAAACTTTTCGTAGAAATATTCACCCTCTTCAAGCGAAATCTCCCCAAGCTCATCAAACGAAAAATCAAAAAACGGGCTTGACAAAACTGGCGCAAGAACCAAATCGTTCTTCCTGTTTAAAACAAGATTTAAAAGGCTAATTAAAAGCTGGTTTTCTTTTGAAGACAAAAGGTCAATTTCATCGCTAACATCAAACGGAATGTTTGCCTCCAAGAAGGCTTTTGAAAGACTTAAAACAAGGTCACTTCTCTTTCTAACCAAAATTGCAATGTCACCAAATTGAATTTCCCTTGCCTCTCCGCTATTGTCAATTATCTTCTCCCGCAAAAGTTTTGAAATTTCGCTTGCAATAACTTTTGCCTCGTTTGAAATTTGGCTAAA
>CALWHN010000019.1 GCA_944380415.1 uncultured Clostridia bacterium
ACAAGAATAATGGAGATTTAAGAGAATTAACAGAAAAATTTTGCAAAGAATTAAAAAGCAATAAATTCAATGAAATTTTATTTTTTTTCGAAAATTTAAGTAAAAAAAGCGAAAAAAATCAATATGTTGATAAAAATATAAAAAAATTAATAAAAAAATTAAAAAAATCAGGAATAAAAGTTGTTTTAAGTTCAAGTTCAAATATTTTAAAAAATTATCAACTGGATGAAGAGATTTTAAAACACGTGGATCATGTTTTTAGGACATATGAAGTTGGCTATTTAAAAGATGAAGAAAATTATTATAGATTTATTGAAAAAAAATTAAATTTAAAACCCGAAGAAATTTTAAATGTTGGAAACAGCCTGAAATATGATTACGAAATGCCAAAAAAATTTGGATGGAATGCAATTTTGTTTAACTGTCCAGAAAAAGGGTGTAAAACTGTTGAAGAATTGTCAAAAGAAATTGAGAAGTTCCTTTCAATATAATTGACTTTGCTCTTTAATTTATATTAAAATAAAAAAGGAGGAGTTCATGATTGGATTACATAAAAGTTCTGTTGCCGTATATCCATACGACAAAAGCTGGCCAGAGGAATTTGAAAAAGAAAAGAAAATTTTAAAAAACATCTTAAAAGATTTTGATGTTGAAATAGAACATGTTGGAAGCACGTCAATTCCTGGGCTCAGTGCAAAACCAATTATCGACATTGCAATTGGGGCAAAAGACGAACAGACGCTTTTCAAGCTTGAATCTGTTATGGCAGAGGCTGGCTATGACATTTTAAATGATTATGAAACAAAGGGGGAAATTCTTGCAAGAAAGGGGCCGCCAGAGCTAAGAACCCACTACATTCACATGCAACTTATAGGCAGTGAATATTGGAATGAGTTCATGTACTTTAAAAGATATTTGCTCGACCATCCAGAAGAAATTAAAAGATATGAACAGCTAAAAAAGGATTTGTCCTCAAAATATGCAAACGAAAGAAAACTTTACACGGCCGGCAAAAATGAATATATCTCTTCAATTTTAGAAAAAGCATATAAACTGTACAAATAAAAAGACAACAGCGTGAGCTGTTGTTTTTTATTATATATAGTAATTATATTTATTAATAACCGCAATTGATAAATGTGGCTTATAAATACTATAAAATTTCAGTAGTTGTTAAAAGACAAGTTTCATGCTACTTTTATAACGAAGGGAGATAGCATGAAAAAAACAACGAACAACTTTATTTTGCTTTGTGTTATTTTTGCAACTTGCTTAATTATTGCAAACATAGTAGCAAGCAAGGTTTTAACCCTTAACATCTACATTTTTGGCGAATTAATGGTTTTGCCTTGTGGGATTATTTGTTATCCAATTACATATTTAGTCACGGACATTGTAAATGAAATTTGGGGCAAGAAGGAGGCAAACAAGGTCGTTGTTTTTGGCCTTATTGCTCAACTTATTGCAACCATTTTAATAGTAATTGGTAGATTTATTCCTGCGCTAGACTCGAATACGCAAAGCGCTTATGTAACAATTTTAGGCCAAAATTGGTTTTTCGTTTTAGCAAGTTTTGCTTCTTATTTAGTAAGCCAATTCCTAGATGTATTTATTTTTAACGCAATAAGAAACAGGTGGATAAAGAAACACACAAATTTAAATAAGGGCAAATGGATTTGGAATAATCTCAGTACTTTAACTAGCCAATTGTTAGATACAGTTATTTTTACCTTAATTGCGTTTGGGTTTGGTTATGGATGGATTTTTAACAATGTAAAAATGCTTTTTGTAATGATTTTTACTCAATATATTTTCAAAGCAATTATTGCACTTTTGGATACACCATTTTTTTACTTCTTTACAAGAAGAAATAAAACTGTTGAACAGGAGGTTGAACAGAAATGATTGTTTCTATTGAGGGAATGGATGGTTGCGGGAAGACAACAGTTGCAAAGGCTCTTGCAGTCAAATTGGGTTTCGAATATTCTCACAATGTAATACAAGACTATTTTCAAATCCCAGAAGATAAGTATAAAGAGTTTGTAAAATACATAAGGAAATCTGACAACAGACAATTAGCCCTGATGTTCTACACATTTAGATGTATGTTTGAAAATAATGATAGAAACAGGAATTTAATTGTTGAAAGAGGAATGCCGTCTGTCTTTTTCTTTGAAGAAAAAAACGCACCTCAAGGCTTTTTTGAAACGTTTTCAAAACTAGGGACTATTCCTGATTTGACATTCATGTTATACGCTGGATCCAAAGAGCGACTTAATAGAATTGCGGGAAGAGATGTAAACGATGAAGATTTAAGAAGCTATGAAGTTAGGAAATTGGGCTATGACAAAATGGTTGAATTTGCAGAAAAATATAACGTTCCATATATTGCATTAGATACAACAAAATTTGATTTAAACCAAATATGCAAGATTGCGTGCAACATTATAAGTGTTTATGACAAGCTTGGTCCAGAGCAAAAACAAAAGCTTTTTAAAATTGCGAACTCAAAATTTGGTTTTAATCTTTCTGAAATGTCTGAAGGTAAATCATTTGGGTATTATAAACCAGTCATGATAAAGGGAGAAACAAATGAGAGAGCACTATGATATAATAATTGTCGGGATGGGACCTAGCGGAATATTTTGTGCATATGAGCTGTCAAAGATAATGCCAGCGGCTAAAATTTTAATGATTGAAAAGGGGAAAAGAATTGAAGAAAGAAATTGCCCTGCAAGCCATGGCGGTCCGTGCCTAAAATGCAAACCTAATTGTGGAATAATATGTGGTTTTTCGGGGGCTGGGGCATATTCGGACGGCAAAATTTTGCTCTATCATAAATCTTCTTGCAACCGTAGTGGTTCGTCAGAAAATTTATATATTGGGGGCAAAGATAATTCTTTTTTAAAACAATTTCTTTCAAAGAAAGAATTGATGGAACTTATGGATTACACTGACAAAATTTATCTTTCTTTCGGAGCAGACAAAAATATTAAGGGGGTCGAAAATCTTGAAGAAATAAAGAATTATCAAGTCTTGGCTAAGAAAAATGGATTAAGCTTGGTGGATGTGCCAATTAGACACTTAGGAACAGAAAAATCTCACGAACTATTTTACGATATAGAAAAATATTTAGAGCCAAAGATTGACATGCTTTTTGACGAGGAGGTTGTTGACCTTATAGTTTTAAATAACAGCGCCAAAGGTGTTATAACAAGCAAGCATGGGATTATTTTTGCAAACAAAATTCTTTTGGCAGTTGGCGCTGGTGGATCTGAGTGGCTTGAGAAATTATGCGAGAAATATAAAATAAAAACTAGAAGCGGTAATTTAGATGTGGGCATAAGATATGAGCTTAAAGATGAAACGATGGAAAAGGTTAACAATTTGCTGTATGAAGGAAAATTCATAGGAAAATTCAAACCATTTAAAAATAAGGTAAGAACTTTCTGTCAAAATCCAAGCGGGTTTGTAACGCCAGAAGCTTATGATAATGGCTGTACGCTTGTTAATGGACATTCCTATAAAAATAAAAAAAGCGAAAATACAAACCTAGCAATTTTAGTTTCTTATAATTTTTCTAAAGATTTTAAAAAATCAATTGAATATGGCTTTTCCATAGCAAAAAAGGCGAATATACTTTCAAATGGCAATGTAATTTTACAAAGGGTTGGCGATTTGAAAAATGGAAGAGAAAGTACCGTTGAAAAAATTAAAAATAATAAAGTTGTACCAACATATATGAATGCATATTTAGGTGACTTGTCTTGTGTTCTTGATTATAGAACATTAACAAATATAATAAAGTTCATAAAAAAAATGGATGAAGTGGTTCCAGGGTTCGGAGATGACGACAATTTGATGTATGGGCCTGAGATTAAATTTTATTCCAATGAAGTGGTTGTGGATAAACATTTCATGACTTCAATTGAAGGGCTTTATTGTATGGGCGCTGGCGGCGGAATGACAATTGGCTTGATGATTGCTTCCTGCTCTGGAGTTCAAATGGCAAGGAATATTAAAAAGGAGGAAAAATTATGAAAATTACCCTAGTTACAGGGAACTGGGCAAAAATTGCTCAAGCAAAAAATTTTTTGGAACCGCGCGGGATTGAGGTTGACAATGTGAAGATGGAAACCGTTGAAATTCAAGCGGATTCGGTTAAAGAGGTTGCGGCTTATTCAGCAAAATGGGCAAGCGAAAAACTTAAGTGCAACGTTGTCAAAAATGACACAGGGATAGTCATTGATGCCTTAAACGGATTTCCTTCAGCCTATACACATTACGTTCAAGACACAATAGGCGAAGATGGAGTTTTAAAGCTTTTAGAGGGCGTTGAAAACAGAAAAGCAAGATTTATTCAAGCTCTTGCATTTTGCGAATATGGGAAAGAGCCAGTTGTTTTTGAGTCTGTAACAGAAGGAACAATTTCAAAAGCTAAACAGGGTGAGTATGGCTGGTGTTGGGACTTTATTTTCATCCCAGAGGGAAAAGACAAAACTTTGGCTTGTTTTCCAGATGAGGAAAGGCTAAAACTTTGGAATGACACGGGCTATCAACAATTGGTCGAATACTTGAACGGAGCAGTGTAGGATGAAAGTTTTAGTTCTGTTGAGCGGAGGGATAGACAGCACAACTTGCTTGGCCTTGGCAATTGAAAAGCATGGTAGAGAAAATGTTGAAGCCATTTCTTTCAATTATGGACAAAAGAATATTAAGGAGCTTGCTCATGCCAAAGAAATTTGCAAGTTTTATCATGTTAATTTAATAGAGATGGACATTTCTAAGTTGTTTAGTTTTAGCAAAAAATGTGCGATGCTTTCACATAATAATCTTGAACTGTCTCATCAAACATATGATAAACAGTTTGAAAATCTTAAAGAAAACGAGAATGTAATTTCAAATGTTCCATTTAGAAACGGAATTATGCTTTCAATTTGCGCGGGCTATGCAATAGAGAACAATTTGTCCAAGATATATTACGGTATTCACAGAGAAGAAGGGATTGCATATGATCTTTATCCAGATTGTAGCACGGAATTTAATAAATCAATGAATGAGGCCATAATAGCGGGGTCTGGAAGAAAAGTTGAAATTGAAGCCCCGCTGTGCAATCTCAGCAAAAGAGAGATAATTAAATTAGCGGTAGATAAAAATGTGCCTTTAGACTTAACGTGGACTTGTTATGACAACGAGGAAGTTGCCTGTGGCCTCTGTAATTCATGCACAGACAGAATTAAAGCTTTTAAAGAGCTTGGATTAATAGATCCAATAAAATATAGGAGGTTAACTTGAAAATTTGTCTTGGAAAAGACGTGCCAGTTAATCATGGAGATCCCACAGTTAAAATAAAATACACAGAAAAGGATTTTTTGAATGCCGTTGAAAAAATCTCTAATGATATAAAGAAATGTTACGGCGATAAAAAAATTGGGCTAATTGGCCTTGCAAGAGGGGGCCTTCCATTAACTGTTGCGGTTTCTCACAGATTAGATATACGGGAGATTAGTGTTGTTCAAATAAAGATGACAAAGTCTAATAAAAAATGGGATTATGGCTCTCCGGAATGGGTTAATGGCTATATTAATGAAAATGTTGATGGATATATCATTTTCGAAGACATTGTGAGCCATGGCAGAAGCGTCAATTTACTTGTCAATGAATTAAAAAAACAGGGAAAAGAAGTTTTTTGCATCTATTCATTATTTTTAAACAGCGAAATGAAAAAATTAAAATTAGATAATGAAACAATGGATATTAAATATGTTGATTTAATAAATCAAAACCAATGGGTGAATTTCTTCTGGGAAAAAGGATATTTAGAAGATAATTGAAACAACGCCAATTTAATAACTGATTTTTAAAATATTTTAGGAGAAGAATATGAAATGCTTAAAATGCGGAACAGAATTTGAGGGAAATTTTTGCTCAAATTGTGGAGCTAAAAGGGAAGAGGGAATTACCTGCCCAAAGTGTGGGACAAAACTCTCAAAAGGAACTCGCTTTTGCAGCGAATGTGGCTGTTCGCTGATTGTTGACGACAAGGTCAATACAGAGGAGGAAAACGCCAACAAAGTAAACACCGACAAAGTAAGCGAAGAGGCCAATTTTAATAAAGTCAACGAAGAAAAGCCCAACAATGCCAAGAAATTAGCGACCCAAACTGAAAAAAAACAAAAGATATTTTTAGCTTTGCGCTTTGTTCCTTTCGGAATTTTTGCACTTTTTTCCGTTTTGCTGTTTGCATTCTTTTCGGCGCCCGTAGCCGAATTGGCAATGGGAATGGGATTCCCGAATGAAAGCTTTGGGAATGTTTATAGCATGCATTCAGGACTGTTGAGCATGATTCCTGAGTTAGAGGGGTCAATGATAGCACTAATTATTTTTGCTGTGCTAAGCGTTGTTTTTGTCTCATTAATGATCTTAACGCTATTTTTGCCAAAATTCAAATATAAAGATGTTACAATCTTGGGGAAGTGGCGCCAACCATTGTCAACATTAATGGCATATATATCATTTATCTTTTATTTAATTTTCTTTATTATTGGAATTTCAATTGTAAGCATAATTGCTTCTGTTGATGGAGGAATGGGCGGCTTAGTTGCAGGCGCTTGTCCAGTGACAATAATAGTGTTTTCAGTAATTTTTGCCATGGCATCAGCGGGAGCTATGTTTGGAAGATTATTGCTTGCAAAAAAATTCCCGGATGTTTTAGAGTATGAAACAAAGCAAAAAGAGAAATATTTTTCGGAGGAAGAGGCGAGAAGGGATAGATTCTATGCAACGCATTCGGCTCCAATTGCTCCAATTAAAGGAAAAAACAAAAAGCAATATAAAAAAGAACTTGTAATTTACAAACATGCAAAACGAAAATATGATAAGGCAAGCGACAAAAAAACTCCAGCAGCAGTTATTTGGCTTGATTTACATAAGGCGGCTATAATTACTCTTGTTGTGTATGCGTTGATCATTGTGTTTATATTAACAGTTATCAAGCCTATAGCCACAGATAGATTTAGGCTATCCAATGTTGAAAGCATAGAGTTGGGGGCTCCTAAGTATTCAGTTATTGGAACTTTAGGCGAGCCAACAAGAAAAAATTCGGCAGAAACCTCTTTCTATTGGTATGACAGCAAGGTTGACGAAAAGCTTGCAGAGATAGAAAAGTTTGAAGAAAGCGCTGATTTTTCAGAGGCCTCTTTAACACAACTTGCAAAAATGTATGAAGAGCTTGAGGCTATGGAATACAAATATATTTTTGTTAGATTCGACAGCGAGGGTAAAGCCATAGAGGTTTTTTTAGATACAAATCATAGATACAGTGATTCAGATTATTCTGAAGATGGGAAAGTTGTTAAAAATGTGAACTTGCTTTTTGATAAGCTTGAGGCATATATTGATAACGATTACAAAGTTATTGCCAATGACATTAACAATGCTCCATACCAGGCATATTACACTGATGGCAGCTATTATCTGTCCACAGCAGCTTTGAATGTAACATTTGGAGAGGGGAATCGAGCAAGTTTTAACTGGAATGACCCCATAGCTTCATATAACATAAGCAAAAGTTATGAGACAGTTTCATCCTATCTGTCACCTCAAGGAACCTTGTATATAAATGAAAATATCAATGAATCAGCATACGCAGGTAACAACGAAATAAAAAGTGTTGTTGTTGGTAGCCAGGTTTCTTCAATTGGCGACAGCGCCTTTAGTGGTTGCGCATCACTTTCAACTGTCAATATTACAGGAGAAATAAGCACCATTGGAGAAAAAGCTTTTAAAGGCTGTAGGACTCTCACCTCAATTAATTTACCAAATAGTATTTCAAAAATTGAAGGCGAAGCATTCAGCGGCTGTGAACAGTTGAAATTAAATCAATATGATAACGGTCTTTACTTAGGAAATGATGAAAACAAATATTTAGTTCTTGTAAAAGCCGCAAGCAATTCAATTGTTTCCTGTAGGATTCCAGACAGCACAAAAATTGTTTTAGTTGGCGACGCTTTTGAAAATTGCTCGTCGTTAGCCAATATTACAGTTGATGAAGGGAATATGTATTATTCAAGTTCAGGTGGCTTATTGCATAATAAAAATAAAACCGAATTGTCCTATGTTCCTCAAGGCGCTAAAACCGTTGGAATTCTTAATTCAGTTTCAAGAATTGGAGACTATGCGTTTAAAAACTACCCTAACATGAAGAATTTCACAATTACCGAAAACATAACATATATTGGCGTTGATGCATTTTATGGCTGTGATATGCTGTCAGAATTCACTGTAAGCGCTCAGAACAAGTACTATAAGTCAATAGACGGAAATTTATATAACTACAATGGGGACACGCTAATAAAATATGCGCCAGGGAAAAAGGAAACGGAGTTTACAACGCCAGCCGGTGTTTTAAAAATTGAAGAACATGCATTCTATAATTGTAAAAATATCGAAAACATAGTTATTTCAGAAGGACTGATTAGTATTGGAGATGAGGCCTTCTTGGGGTGTTCAAGATTAACAAGCATAACCATACCAACAACGGCAACAGAATTTGGCGATTTGATGTTTGGCGACAGAGTGTACATTGAGAATGCAATTGTTCCCACTAACGCGATTGATTTAGTTGCCTCAAGATATTTAACTACATTAGGAATTAATGGAGGAACGACAATTGAGGCGAATGCGCTTTGGTGTGCCTATGGCCTTAGGAACCTTGTTTTAGGTGATTCCATTACCACAATAGAGGACCTGGCATTTGGCGCATGTTACAACCTTTTAGAAGTTACATTGGGACGCAATGTTAGTTTAATTTCTCCTAGGGCCTTTCTTGGCTGCGCTGGAATAGAAAAGTTTATTGTAGATGAAAACAATCAATATTTTAAATCTATTGACGGAGTTTTATATTCATATGATGCCAAAACTCTAGTTAAATACACATATGGCAATGACAGAACTTCATTTGAAATTCCAGACGGCGTTACGACAATTGGAGCTTATGCGTTTGAGGCGTCACATCCGCTTTCAGAAAACTGGTCTGTTTCATTGACGAGTGTAACTATTCCAACCAGTGTTACAACCATTGAAATGGGAGCCTTTGAATTCGATTTAAGACAATGCACTTCACATATAACGGAAATTATTTTTGAAGACATTTCGAATTGGGAGCTTGGCAACATGCAGCCAGATAAAGAAAAAATTGCCAAAACATATGGGTTAACTCAAAATGACTCATTCTGGGTTGATAGCTACAGCGGTAGAATATCAATTGCCAGAGCAGGCCAAGATAAGTTGGAATCATTCTATATATATGACAAAAACCTTTTCTATTTTGAAAGGCAAGAGGAAATTTCGGCGGATTTGATTTCCAACTCATCAACCGCAGCAACATATTTAATTGATCCAGATGAATACAGCACTTATTATTGGATAAAAAAATAGGTCAAAGATTCTGAAGCGCGCAGGCATTTGAGCCTACGCGCTTTTTGTTTTAAGGTAAGGTTATAGAACACAAACTTAAAAGAGCAGAGGATTTTTCATTAAATAAAACAAAAAAAGGGCAAGAAAACACAAATCCGAGCAAAGGCTCGGATTTGTTTTTGGTGCCGAAGGGGGGACTCGAACCCCCATGAGGTTGCCCTCGGCGGATTTTGAGTCCGCTACGTCTACCATTCCATCACTTCGGCTTGCGGGAAAAGTTTAGCACAATTTTAGTTTCTATGCAAGTGTTTTGCCAAACAATTCCTTTTTTATAATCGCATAACATGATAAAGTAGCTATAGAAAATTTAGAATAACTAGAATATTTTGTTAGCAAGGCCGAATCAAGTTCTTTATTATATTCATTTGGTTTTTTTAGATAATCGTTTAGTTTGATTTCCTCTGAGTTCTTTTGCAATATATATGGCGCTCGCTTAAAATTTGTAATTATTTGGAGAGATGGTTTAATTTCGTTTTTATAGTGTTCTTTTATGATATTTCTTATACAATAGAATATCTTTTCTGGCGTAGCACCGAAATAGAGGAAAAGAGTATTATTTTCCGCATCAAAATTAGGAATAACATCATTGTTTAAGATTTTATTATAATAATTTTCCGAGTTCAAATCTTGGTATAAAAAATGAAATAAAGCATATGAAATTGAATTATCAAGTGTACTTTCATTGTTTTTAACAATATTTATAAAATTATTGTAAAGCGAGGGGTTTGCCATTATTAAAGACTTAATCTCGTTAATGTTAAATTTTTGCTGTTTTTTTTGGAATAATTTAAAATTCAGATCATCTTCCAAAAAATTAATTTTATTTAGCAAGCAAGCATATTTAGAGCCCTTTATAAGTGTTAGAACATAATCAACCAAAGTTTTTATTTGCAAACTGGTTTCTTCTACTTCTTTTTTATTGGCGTAAGAAGAAGTATTTTTCATAAAAATATAGTCTATTTCAAAATCATTAAAATATTGAAGGAGATTATATCCGAATTGTAATGATGGGACAAAATATGCTAAGGAACTAAAAGGATATTCTGTGTATCCTCCAAATATTGTTTGAAGTCTTAATTTTAAATTTTCTTTTTTAATCATTTTAAAAAGATTAGTCATATCTTGTATCGGCAACTCTTTTACATAATTCTTGCATCCATTAAGAATGTAATTTAATTTTTTAAAGTCAGATTTTGAGAAATCATAACTTATTTCAATAAGGTGGTTAAGCGCTTCATCTTTTGAAATTGGTTCTGCAGATGAATTAAAAAAAGAAATGGTTAACGAGTTTAAAATCGGCTTTAGACTGTTTTTTCTTTTTATTTCTTCCATTATTATTCTTTCCCAATTAATTTTCTAACTTCGCCAATCGTTTGGGCAGCAATTTGTCTTGCCTTTTTTGCACCATTTTCTAAAATTTTGTCAATTTCTTCTGGGTGAGAGATATAATAGTTGTAAACTTCGCGCATCGGAGCAAGAAGACTGTTTGCAACTTCAAAAGTTTGTTTTTTAACTTCGCCCCAGCCAATTCCCTTTGAAAATTTTTCTTTCATCTCTTCAATTTGCTTTGGGGTTGCAAAAAGACTAAAGATTTTGAAGATCGCACAATCTGTATCCTTTGGTTCTTCTGGAGTTTGGCTGTTGGTTACAATTTTGTTGATTTGTGATCGGAGCATTTTTTCATCGCCAAAAAGCGTAATTGTGTTTCCATAGCTTTTGCTCATTTTTCTTCCGTCAAGACCAATTATTGTCCCGACGCTTTCTGGAATATATTCTTCTGAAGAAACAAAAAAGTTCCCAAATGTGTTGTTGAAATATCTTGCAATCTCTTTTGTAATCTCAAGGTGTTGTTTTTGATCAAGGCCAACAGGAACCAAATTTGACTGCATAAGAAGAATATCTGCCGCCATTAAAACGGGGTAGCAGTAAAGACCCATGTTAACGCCGCTGTCTGGATCTAAATTTTTGTTTTTGTTGTCCTCAACGCACGCCTTATATGCATGGGCGCGGTTTAAAACCCCCTTTGGAGTTATGTTGTTTAAGATCCAATTTAGTTCAAAAACCTCTGGAATGTCAGACTGTTTGTAGAACATAACTTTTTCAGGGTCAAGGCCGCAGGCAAGCCACGTTGCAGCAATTTCATGAGTGTATTTTTTAAATAATTCTGGATTTTTAACTGTGTTAAGAGCGTGATAGTCGGCGATGAAATACAATGCCTCATAATCCTCATTTTTACTAAGTTCAATTGCTTGCTTGATTGCGCCGAAATAGTTTCCAATGTGCGGCGTTCCAGTTGGTTTTATTCCTGTTAATATTCTTTTCATAAAAATCTCCTTTTTTATATTTCTTCCATTAATTTTTCATAAATTTCTTTAAGTTCAAGCAAAGAAACAATGCTAACTTTTTCATCATCTCCATGGAAATTAAATCCAATAGGGTTCATTATTGCAACAGGCAGTCCAAGTTGAGAGAAAAATCTTGCATCTGAAGCTCCATTTGTTTTTACCATTTTTTGTTTGCCAAGTTTATGCTCAACTACATTTAAAAATTTTAAAAAATATGGATTGTCAACATCTGTTTCAAAAGAATCGGCCTTTGCATAAATATCAATTTTTATTTCAGGATCAAGGCTTTTAATATATTCAATTATTTCATTAGGATCTAATTTAAAAAAGCGAAAATCCAAGCCCATTTTTGCAATATCTGGAACTTGGTTATATATTTCTCCGCTGTGCAAAAAAGCAAGATTGATTGAAACGTTGTCATCGATTGGCGGGCTTTTCTGTTTGCAAAATTTTTCAACAATTTTTAAAAAAAGTTCGTATGCTTTCGAAATTGCATTTATTCCTTCGTCAAGTGTTGAAGAATGGGCATTTTTACCTTTTATTGTCAAATGTAATTGAAGAACTCCTTTCTCAGAGACGGTAATGTCATAATTTGAGCCACCGTCCGGAACCACAATGAGTTTTGAAGAAAACTTTTCGTGCTTGACAAATTCCCCAACACCATTAAAGCCACCAATTTCCTCATCTGAGGTCAACAAAAGGCCGATTTTTTTATCTCCAGCATAATTTTTTATGACCTCAATCATAACAGAATCGGCGCCCTTCATGTCAATTGCGCCTCTTCCAATTAAAAAGTCTCCAACAATCTTTGGTTCAAACAGCTCGTCTTTTGCAGAAACAACATCGATATGCCCATTAAATAAAATGTCGAAATCAAAATTTTTAGTGTTGCTTATCAAAAGAGAGTGATAGCTATTGAAGCAATAGTCTTTAAAAAACAAGCCGGCGTCTTTTAAATATTTTTTGATAAAGTTAAAACATTTAACGGCCTCATCAACATTTCCCGTTGTCGTTTTAAAACCTATTAAATTTTTTGCCAAGCTTTCAATTTCCATCCTAAATTCCTTGTTCTGGGACATCCATTGACAAGGACTTTCTAACCAAATTTATCATGTATTGTCCTACAGCAGAATATGCCCCTTGATCGAAAACATCTTTATCGTAATCTTTAATGCCTTTTCCAAACATGATATAAGCGTCGTTGTCTGGAAGATTGAAAAACATATTATTAACATCTGTTAAAGAAGTCTTTACCTGTATTTTTCTAGAAGGATATGCGTTTTTAACAATCATAAAATCATCAAAATTCCCTATAAAAGGCTCAAATTCCTTTATAGACTTTAAATAAGACGCCAACTCCTTATCAATTTCACCCTTTGTTGTAGGAGATAGAGTTTGAGAAAATTTGTCCATTAATCTATATATTGCTGGATTTTGAGATCTGGCGACAAGATTGAATTTGCTATCATCCATAACTAATAAATCCTGAGAAATAAAGCCCAAAATTTTGCTGGTCATAGCTTTTATTAGACCTTTTCCTTGATATGCTGGGTCTACTATTCCTCCCTCTAATAAAACGTTTACATTTTTTATTCCTTTATATTGATTAACAATAGGATATACAGAAAGGAATCCGACTAGATTGCCGTCATCAGTCATAGCAAAAACATTAATGAATCGAGGATCTCCAAGAATATGTTCATAAACATCGTTGTAATCGGTCGGGAATCCACATTTGTTACATAAGTTTAGACAAGAATTAGCTAAAGCTACTTTTTCACTTTCTTTTATATCTTTTACTTTTATTACATTTAATCTCATGTGACAATCACCACCTTTTAAAGCATTATATATAAAAAAAAAGAAAAAGTCAAGTTTTTTATTTTTTTAGTTGACAAAACTTCAGAAAAGTATTATTATATGTTAATAATAAAGGCGGGTAGTTCAATTGGTAGAGCAACGGTCTCCAAAACCGTCTGTTGTAGGTTCGAGTCCTATCCCGCCTGCCAACCTTGTTTAAATACAAGGTTTTTTTATTGTAATTATTTATTAAAAAAATAAAACAGCAAGTCATATTATCTTTTTTTATGCCATAAAATACAATATCACTCTTGGAGGTTAATTATGGAAAATTATGGTATATATGAGGATATTGCAAAGCGAACAGGAGGGGATATATATGTTGGGGTTGTTGGCCCTGTTAGGTGTGGGAAATCAACCTTCATAACCCAGTTCATGCAAAATCTTGTTGTGCCCAACATTGCGGACAAAAATGTTAAAGAAAGAACAATTGATGAGCTTCCTCAAAGTGCAGATGGAAAGACAATTATGACAACTCAGCCGCGCTTCATTCCAAACAAGGCGGCGGCAATCAGGGTTGGAGACAAGGTTGACATGAACGTTAGAATGATCGACTGTGTTGGCTATCTAATTGATGGCGCCCTTGGCCATGAAGAAGGAAACAGGCAAAGGCTTGTTAAAACGCCATGGCTAGAGGAGGAAATTCCGTTTGAGCAAGCGGCAGAACTTGGAACAAAGAAGGTCATAGATGAACACTCAACAATTGGAATTGTTCTGACAACAGATGGAACAATAACAGACATTCCTCGCTCAAGCTATGTTGCTGCAGAGGAAAGGGTTGTTTCGGAACTTAGCGGCCAGAACAAGCCGTTTGTAATTGTCCTAAACACAAAATCGCCTAAGAGCGAAGAGGCAAAGAAACTTTCCGCTTCACTCTCAAAAAAATATGGCGTTCCAGTTTTGCCAATTGACGTTTTAAAGCTTAACCAAGCAAACATTGATGAAATTTTTGAGAAAATTTTGCTTGAATTTCCAATTAAATCGCTCAAAGTTAAGATGCCAAAATGGATGCAGGCGCTCTCTTTTGACGACCCAATCATCTCAAACGTCATCTCAGAAATTAAAAAATTTGGCGAAAATGCAAACAAAATTGGCCAGATTGACAAAACAAATGTTGCATTCCTTGAAAGCGAAGATTTCGAGCCGGTTGTTATTTCTTCAATCAAAATGGGCGAAGGAAAGGTGTATTTTGAAATCACGCCAAAGCCGGGGCTTTTCTATCGCGTTCTTTCAAAACAATGTAACCTTGAAATTTCAGATGACTTCCAGTTGATTTCATATGTCAAACAGCTTGCATATGCAAAGGGAGAGTATGACAAAATTAAAGTTGCCCTACAAGATGTTAAAGAAAAAGGTTATGGAGTTGTTATGCCAAACGCAGAGGACATGAGCCTTGAGGACCCAGAAATTGTCAAACAGGGAACGCGCTTTGGCGTTAGGTTAAAAGCTTCTGCGCCAAGCCTCCACATCATGAGCGTTGACATTGAAACGGAAGTTAACCCAATTGTTGGCTCTCAAGCCCAAAGCGAAGAACTTGTTAAATATTTGATGAGCGAGTTTGAACAAAATCCAAAGGCAATTTGGGAAACAGATTTGTTTGGAAAGAGCCTAAGCTCGCTTGTCAACGAAGGAATTAACAGCAAGATAAACTTGATGCCGGTTGAAGCGCAAAGAAAAATGAGGAAAACACTTGGGCGAATAATAAACGAAGGAAAGGGCGGAATAATTTGCATTTTGCTTTAAAAACAGAGAAAAAAGAGGCTTAGCCTCTTTTTTTTTGTTTCAAAAAAGAAATTGCAACAATTTTTAATAAAATGGCTCAAAAAATTTGACAAACAACCAAAAATGTTCGATACTATAATAGATTTAATTGAATTTAAATTTTAAATTTAAGCAAACTAAACGGAGGGGATAAAAATTTATGAGTTTAAAAGCAAAATTAGTTTCAGTAATCTCGGCCTTTGTCCTAATTTTAACAGTTGCAATTGTAAGCGTCTGGGCGGTTAGCCAGGCGAATGTTACAATGGGCGGAACTGTTGGCTTTAAGGCGGACAATGTCTATGCAAAAATTTCTGCAAAAATAACGGGAATGGAGCCTAATCCAACTCTTCCAACCCTAATCTTCTCCGAAGGTAAAGACGCTTCGCCAGTTGAGGACATTGAAGAGTGGGCGGACCTTTCGCTTGTCTTTGCAAATTCAAACACGCCAATCCAGCTTGAAATAACAGTTGAAAACCTAAGCGACGAAAGAGCCCTCTATGCAAAGATAGACGACCAAATTGGCGTTGTTGCAAACCTAAC
>CALWHN010000020.1 GCA_944380415.1 uncultured Clostridia bacterium
CGGGGACACAATTTTTAACGACGGAATTGGCCGAACAGACCTTCCTACGGGAAGCCCAAGCGAGATGAAAGAGAGCATAAAAAAGCTTCTTTTGCTTCCAGACAAAACCGTTGTTCTCTCTGGCCATGGCGACCCAACAACGATTGAAGTTGAAAGAGAAAATCTTTCCAAACAGATTTAAAGGGCAAGGGTAGCCCTTTTTTTATAACACTTTAATTTCGCACAGCATAAGATATTAAAAGAACACAGAGGAGAATTTATGTGCGGAATATACGGCTGTTGCCAGAGGGCAAAAGCGGCTAAAAGCGCGATAGGTGGCCTTGAAAAACTTGAATACAGAGGGTATGATTCGGCCGGAATTGCCTTTTTAGAAGGCGAAAAAATTGAAATAATCAAATCAGTTGGAAAGGTTTCAAACCTAAAAGAAAAAGTTGGAGAAAGGGTTTCAAATTTGGCAATTGCCCACACGCGCTGGGCAACTCACGGAAAGGCAACAACGCTTAATTGCCACCCCCACACCAGCAAAAACTTTATAATCGTCCACAACGGAATTATTGAAAATTTCAAGGAATTAAAATCTGCTGCTAGCGAAGATTTTTATTCAGAAACGGATTCAGAGGTTATTGCAAAAGTTCTTGAAAAAAACTTTGAAAATTTAACAGAAATCAAAGATGTTAATGAAAGAATTTTAAATTCAATTTCAAAAACTCAAAACCAACTTGTTGGCTCTTGGGCGGTTATTTTAATTTGCAGAAAAAATCCGTCAAAAATTTATGCTTTTAAAAATAAAAGCCCGCTAATTGTTGCAAAGGGAAAGGGAGAAAATTTTGTTGCAAGCGACATAAATGCCTTTGAAAAAAGAGAAAAAAATCTTTTAAAATATTACAATTTAAATAACGGGAATATTGCTGAAATTTCGCGAGAAAATGTATATTTTTATGATGAAAAATTAAATAAAATAGGAATAAAAGAAATAAAAAAACAGTGTGAAATTTATCAGGAAAATTGCAATTTTAAACATAAAATGTTAAAGGAAATAAACGAAATTCCAGAGGCAATTTATAGCACAAAAAAATATATAAAAAAATCGGATTTTAAAAAACTTTCAAAAAAATTAAAAAATTATTCAAAAATAACAATTGTTGGCTGCGGAACAGCTTATCACGCGGGGCTTTATGGTAAATTTATACTTGAAAAATATCTAAACAAAAATGTTTCTGTTGAGCTTGCAAGCGAGTTTAGATATAAAACCCAGATAAAAGAGGCAAACGAACTTGTTTTGGCAATTAGCCAAAGCGGAGAGACGGCCGACACTCTTGCCGCAATTGAAATTGCAAAGAAAAACGGAGCTGAAACGGCGGCAATTACAAATGTTTGTAGCTCAAGCATAACAAGAATTTGTGATTATGTCCTTCTAACTCACGCGGGGGCGGAAGTTGCCGTTGCCGCAACAAAAAGTTATGTCTGCCAAATTTTAGCTCTTTACATGCTTGCTTCAAGTGCAGCCGAAAAACGAATATTTCGAAGCCTTGAAAATGTTGCCCACAAAGCAATTCTAAATTTTTCGCTTGAAAATTTAAAGGAGTTTTTGGGCATCAAAAAGTTCTTCTTCATCGGAAGGCTTTGCGATTCGGCAACCGCAAGCGAAGGAGCTCTCAAATTAAAGGAAATTGCATATGTTCACAGCGAGGGCTATCCGGCCGGAGAATTGAAACATGGAACGCTTTCCCTTGTTGATGAAAACTCGCTTGTAATTGCAATTATCACTCAAAGCGAGATTTTGGATAAAACGTTGAACGCAGTTCACGAAGTTAGGGCAAGGGGCGCAAAGGTTTTGATTGTTAGTCAGTTTGACTTAGAGGGAGAGGGAAAGGAAGTTCTTCTTCCGAGGGCGAGAGAAGAAATTATGCCTCTAATTTCTGTTTTGCCGCTTCAGCTCTTTGCCTATCACTATAGCGATAAAAACGGATTGAACCCAGACATGCCAAGAAACCTTGCGAAAAGTGTAACCGTTGAATAAGCTTTGTTATTGAATAAATAACATAATATTTCTTATACTAATTTCATGGTTTTTAGCGAGGTTGAAAAACTTAAAAAACAGCTAAATTGCAGTATGGACGTTGTTGTTCGCGAGGTTAGCTGTGGCGGGCGAGAAATCAATTTAATTTTCATCAAGAGCATGATTGATGAAAACTTTTTCATTTCAGGAATTTTAAGCCCAATTATGGACTTTGGAAGCCGGCAAAGCAAAATTTCTTCCGGAAGGCCGTTTACAATTGACAATCTTTTGGACGAAGTTTTAAAGACGATGGAGGTTAAAAAGATTTCAAAAGAGGAGGCCGAGAATGAGCTTGCATCAAACAAAGTTCTCTTATTTTTGGAGGGGGAAGATGACGTTTTGTCGATAGACATTGTAAAATTTCCCGTTCGCCTTCCAGCCGAACCTCCAACCTCCGCCGTCTTAAAAGGGCCAAGAGAGGGGTTCGTTGAGGACATAAAGACGAACATTTCTCTTTTAAGAAGGCGTTTTTCAAGCGACAAATTGGCAATTAAGGAACTTAAAATTGGAAGGGCAAGCCAAACAAAGGTTGCAATTGCGTATATTAGCAACATTGCAGACAAAAAACTTGTTCGCCAAGTTCAAAAGCGGCTTGAAAAGATTGACATAGACGGAATAATCGATTCCTATTATCTGGTTTCATTTCTTCAAAACAACAAGTCGTCAATGTTTAAACAGGTTGGAAGCAGCGAAAAACCAGACATCGTCGCCTCAAAACTCTTGGAAGGAAGAGTTGCAATTTTAGTTGACAACACGCCAATTGTTCTAACAGTTCCCTTTATTTATGTTGAAGACCTTCAAAACAGCAACGACTATTATTCTCTTAGTAACTATGCCAGTTATGTTCGCGTTATTAGAATTTTGGGACTAATTTTTGCTGTTTTAGTTCCCGGAACATACATTTCGCTTAGGCTATATCACTATAGCATCGTTCCTATAAACTTTTTGATTACTATTTCAAATGCAACAGTTGCAATCCCGCTCACTCCGTTTTTGGAAATTGTCTTTATTTTAGTTCTGTTTGAAATTCTTTATGAGGTCAGTTTGAGGCTTCCAAGCTACTTGGGACTTGCAACAAGCGTTGTTGGAGCGCTAATTTTAGGTGACACCGGCGTTAAGGCGGGGCTGATTTCTCCGCCAGGGGTTATGATTATTGCAATAAGCATAATTGCGGTTTACACAATTCCAGACCAAGTTGATCAAATTAACTTGCTTCGAGCGGCTTTTATAATTCTTGGCGGCGCGCTTGGAATTTTTGGTGTTATTGCTGGGGTAATCTTTGTAATTGCCTATCTCAACAGCATCGACAATTTTGGGGCGGCCTATCTTGCGCCATATTCTCCAAGAATTAGCCAGGACTTAAAAGACGGAGTTGTTAAATCAAATATAACAAAGATGAAATTGAGGCCGAAGAGCATCCACACTAAAAACAAAGTGAGGTTAAAAAATGACGAAGACAATTAGCGCGCGCCAGCTTTCATTAATTGCTTTTATTTCTGTTTTTTCGCTAAAGCTAACAGTTTTGCCTTCGCTTTTTTATTCTAAGGTTGGAATTGACGCAATCTTTTCGCTCTTTATAATAATGGCATTTGATTTTTTAGAATTGCTGTTAATTTTTCACGTTTTAAAGAAAAATCAGGATATTAGTTTTTATCAATTTCTTTCTAACAAGGTTGGAAAGTATTTTGCGAAATTAATTCTTTTGCTAATTTTTATCTACTATTTTTTTAAAATGCTTTTGCTTTGCAGCGGGGGATATAACTACGCAAGTTTAGCAATTTTTAAAGAAGCCCCGCGCCACCTTTTCTTGTTCATCTTGCTTGTTTCATCATGTTCGCTCTATCTTTTTAAAAGCCGTTCCTATGCAAGAACAATCGAGTTCTTCTATCCGATTGTTGCAACAATGTTCGTTCTCTTTGTTGGAATTGCTCTCTTTACCGCCCCTCTTCAGGACATCCGCCCGCTTCTAACAACGCCCGCACAAAACATTTTTGAAAGCTCTTTCATGTTCTCAGTTTTGGGAGGCAACTATCTTTTTATGCTTTTGTTCATGGGCAAAATTAAGTTTGGGAAAAATCCAAACAGAAGTGTTTTTGGCCACGTTGTTTTTGCATGGGCTTTGCTCATGGTTTTCTACATAATAGATTATTCAATTTTTAAATACACAGCTGTTGCCCACCCACATGCAATTTCTGAAATAATTCAATATCTGCCTCTTCCAAGCATCTTGGGGAATTTCGATTGGATTGCCGTTTCCTTTATGTTGGTTTTGTTTGTTTTGCAGGGCGGGCTGTTTATCTATTGCATGTGTTATTCGCTGAATAAAGTTTTTGAAGTTAAGGAAGTTGAAAAAATGGGTGCGGTTTCAAAAGTGGTTTTAGTTTTTGTCAATTTGCTTTTGCTGCTCTTTATTTATGTCGTTTTCCCAACATTTTCAGACCTAAGAACTTTTGCCTTCAATGGGCTTTTTGTCCCAATTTTAAGCTCAGTGGTTATGCTTGTTCCAATTATTTGCTTTTTCTTTGAACTTTTTAATAGTAAAAAGCGGACCAAGGTTGCGCCAAGCTTAAAGAGCACGGAGGAGTTTGTTGAGGCAGAAAACCAAAAAATTTTATCGTTAAAGGTGAGAAAAGATGAAGAAACTATTTAATTTTTTAAAGAACCATCCAATTTATTGTTTAATTATTGTAATATGCGTTGTCTTTCTCCCCGGGGCAATCATTGCAAAACCTCAGACGGAGTCAAAGCTTATTATTAGAGCTCTTGGGATAGATAAAGCTGGCGATGAGTATCAAGTTTCGGCAATTGCCTTTTTGCCAAAGGCAAGCCAATCTTTCCAGGAAAACTACAAGATTGTTGAGGGAAAGGGAAGAACGCTTTACGACGCCGTTTCGGCCGCGGCCAAGGAAACAGGAAAGGACATTGGCCTTGCCCACACAGGAATTGTCTTTGTTAACGATGAAATTTGCCAGGAGGGGCTTGTTGAAGCAATTGACTTTTTGGTTAGAGATTACAGCCTTGGAAACGACACATATGTTGTCTATGTTCCTGAGTCGACAAAAGAGCTTGTTGAAGCCGCCCACAACCTGGCAATGTCAAGCGGAATTCATCTAGGAGATGTTGCTGGATATGACGAAAGAAAAGTTGTTCATGGAGAATCTAACATTGAGTCAATCTATGACTCTGCCTATTCTCCAAGCAAATGTTCGCTTATGACGGTTATGGAAATGAGCGAAGAGGAGGGAATTGAGCCTGGCGGAGGGCAGAGCGCAGGAGGAACGGGAGAAGAGCAGTCTGGCGGCGGAGGCGAGCAAGAACAAAAGCCGCAAAAGAAAATTTTAAACGAAGAAAAAATTTTAATTTTAAAAGAGGGCAAAAAGGCGCTTATTCTAGAGCCGGAGCAAACTAAAAAATATAAATGGACAAAAAGCTCAAACTTTGCAGACGCGTTGACCCTTGAAAATTACAGCGATAAAAACTTTAAAAATGCAACGCTTTCCCTTAGCGTTAGCTCAAACAATGTTTCCCAAAGACTTTCATTTAAAAATGGGAAACCAATCTTTACGTTTTTAATCAAACCAAAACTTTCAATTGTTGAAGTAAACCAAGACAACTTAGATGACGACATTTTTATTGATGTTTCAAAGTTCGAAACAGAGAAACTTAAAACGACAATCAACAACAAAATCAAAAACGAAGTCTATGATTTTATTCAAACATTTGTTGATGCAAACACGGATATTAACATGATTTACGAAAAATTTAATGCAGAAAAAACAAGCCAATTTCAAAGCTTTTTAGCGGGTCTTGAAAATAAAGAAAACTTTCTTTCAGAAATAAAATTCTATGTTGAAGTTGATTGTAAAATTGAATAAAAAATATTTTAAATTAAAATTTTTTCTATTTTCTTAATAATTTAATATTTTTTGCAATAATTTCGTTCAAATTAATTAAAATTAAATAAAAATCATTAAAAAAATCCTAATTTAATTAGGATTTTTATTTTAAATTTAATTTTTGTTACATTAAAAGGTTTCCGTTATCTGTTTTAATAACTTTAAGAATGTTTTCAAGGTTTCCATTTTCTGCATTGAAATAAAAGTAATATGTTGCGCCTGCTTTTTCACATTCGAATTCATAGGTTAAAACTTCGCGGTTATATTCAAGCGGGCTTAAAGCCAAGCGAGAGGAAACAATTTTAAAATCGTTTGAAATTTTTGCTTTTGCCTCGGCCTTTGAATAGCTTGGAGAGGGAAGATTTCTTTCAACATGATTTGTATAGTACGAGGTTGCTTCCCAGCCAAGAATGTTTCCGGTTGCCAAATCCACTTTAACT
This sequence comes from uncultured Clostridia bacterium, assembly GCA_944380415.1. Classification (GTDB taxonomy): domain Bacteria; phylum Bacillota; class Clostridia; order Christensenellales; family UBA1242; genus UMGS687. The sequence continues at coordinate 6,396 of CALWHN010000020.1, forward strand.
TTAATTAAATCTGGATAGAGAATTATGTTGTCCTCAACTGGCGCAAGGTTCAGATATGTGTCGTTCCCAACCACATCGCTCCAAACACACTCCATGTTGGAAAGGCCCTGAGCCTTTGCGAAGCCGGTTGCAATTTCAATTGCTTCTTCGTTTGAAAGAGTTTTGTCTGCGCGGTTTGCGTGAGAGCTTAGCGTTAAAAGCTTTCCGCCGGCTTTTGTTATTTGAGCGTAATATTCTTGGCCGCCTTCGAGAACAATTTTAAAGTCATATGTCTTAAATTTTCCGTTTGTTTCGCCAACAAATTGTGTTGTTTGGTTTTCTGGCGGTGTTGAACCTTCAACATCTTTTGACGCCTCTTCTTGTTTTTCAAAGAGTTTTTTTGCAATTTCAGTTGCCTCCTCTTTGCTTATCTCTTTAAAATTCAAACCCTTAATTTCTTTGTTGACAACAGAATCTGAAAATGGTCCGTCGTAAATCATTGAAGGGTAGTCTTCGTCAACCGTTTTAACGCCTTGAATTTTGCTTGTAAAATCCGTGAATGAGGCGTTTTCTTTTAAATTGCTGTGTTTCGAAATGTTATAGCCGTCCATAATTTCTGTTGACATTTCGTTAAGTTTATATTTAATTGATGAAACGCTGTTATAAAGTTGCTTTAAGGTTTTTAGGTTTTCGCTTGAAAGGGTGTCTGATTGATCTGAAGCAAGAACGCTTGTAAACCCGCTAAGTTGATTGATGAACTTTGTTGTCTCTGGAATTCCGTTCATTGAAATTGGAAGATAGGAAAGGTTGTTCTGAGCGTCATTAGCGTTTTCATGAATTTCAGTTAAAAGCTTTTTGGAATACGTTCCTCCAGTTGAATTAACAAGTTTTCCAAGCTTGACTTCTGCGTTGTTGACGTTGTCAACTAAGTCGAAAAATGAGCGCTGATATATGTTTTCCAAGCTTATTGCCGATTCTTCATAAGAAGTTTTGTTTATTGCATAAAGAACGCAAAAAACTGTCATCATAACCGCCAAAACAACAACGAAAACAATTAGAGTAATCAAACCTGCTTTGCTGATGTTAGCCTTTTCTTTTTTTAAATCTTTCATAAAACTCTCCTTTTATTAAATTGCAAAGATGTGTTTTCCAATTGTAACAACAACTTCGCGGCTAAAGATCCATTCGCTCGTTGCCGTCTCTGGGTTGTAGTAGTAAATGCAGCCATAGGTTGGGTCCCATCCGTTAAGTGCATCTTGCGCTGCCTGATAGGCCGTTTCGTCTGGCTCAAGGTTTATTTGGCCGTCAAAAACTGCGGTAAAGGCCCATGGCTGATAAACAACGCCATAAACGGTGTTTGGGAAATCTGGGTGCTCAACGCGGTTTAAAATAACCGCTGCAACGGCAACCTTGCCAACATATGGTTCTCCTCTTGCCTCAGCATAGACGCACTTTGCAATTAGATATAAGTCGTTGCTTGCCTGGTCGTTTAGGTCAACGCCCAAAAGACGCGCAGTTTCTGGGCCAACAATACCGTCTGCTGTAACGCCGTAGTCATATTGGAATTTTTTGATGGCCTCTGTTGTTTCCCAGTTTAGCGTACCGTCAACTGCGCCGCTGTAATAGCCAAGGTCCCTCAGCCTTTGTTGTATTGCAACGTTTTGAGAATAGGTTGTTTCTGCTTCAACTTGGCTAACGCTGATGTTTGGTATGAAACCAAGGCTAAATGTTGAAAGAGTGCAGATCAACATCAAAACTGCAATAAAATAGAATTTTTTGCTCTTTGCCATAGAAATCTCCTAAATTTAGATTTCTAGTAGTTTGCGCAAAATTCAAGTTTTATTCAAAAAAATCCCTCTAGTTAAAGAAGGATTTTATAATTTCAACCAATTTGGATTTGTAGACGACATCTTGGCCGGTTGGGTTGGACTTTAAAAAGCATAGCGGGGGATATACCACACACCACCAATTGTTTCCCTCTCCCGTTCCAAGATCCAAAATTAGCGCGTCGTAAAATCCTTGTTCCAAAACAAGGCCGTCATAGCTTCGCGTTGGAAACTCCTCAGATGCAAGGCGAGCCTTTGCCTTGTAGGAAAAACCGTTTTTTAAAAGAACGTTGTTTGCAACACTTTCAATTAAAGAAAAGTTTTTTTGAAGTGTTTGTTCTGCCTCCTGTTTTGTTTGGCAAGAGGAAAGGATTGGAATCAAGGCCTCAACAACGGCGTCTTTAACTTGGTATTTAACCGCTTGATCAATTTCAGAATTACTGTTGGCGCGGATATGTATTCTCAAATATTCGCTGTTTTGATTGGTAGGATTGTTTAAAAGGCCAAAGATGATCAGCCCGCCAAGGACTAAAACTAAACAAAGCGTTATTGCAGTTTTTTTCATGGCTAAATTATTGCCATAAAATTATTTTTCAAACATTGGATAAAATAACAACAAAAGCCAACTTTTTAGGGGCAGGGGGTTGACATTTCTGCGTTTTTATTATATATTTAAATTAAACAAAGGAGGGAAAAAGTGGCAAACAGTTTCGAAGTTCAGTTAAAGGGCGAAAGAGAGGGCTTTAAGGGAAGCGAAATTGAGGTTTCCTTTGCAGGAGGCAATGGCTATAGCGTTGGCCGCGGCCTTGGGCCAAAAGGAAAGCCTGTTGTTGAAATTAGCTTTGACAAAGGTCAAAAGCAAGTTAAGCTTTACAACAAAGATGGGCTTTTAGATTCATATGGCTATGAGCAAGATAAAGACGGATATATTTTGCTCAATGCGAAAACAATTGAAACTTTCCCAGATTCCCACATTTCAATTCAGATAGCCGGCGCAAACGGAAACATCTCAACCGTTTCAATTAGGGGAACGGATATCGTAATCAACAACAAAAAGCCAGACAGCATGCAAGTTGCTTTCGATTCGCCACTAAATGTTGAACTTTCAAAAAATTATTTTAAAGATATTTCAGAAGGAAAAATCAATGCAAGAGCTTTTCCTCCTCAAATTTTTGGCGCAATTGATGGACTTGAAGGCGTTAGCGCAAAGGAGTTTATAATTGGCGGAAACAGCGTTAGGTTGTTTGCAATTGGCGAGGCAGGAAAGGCCCAAGTTTACTGCGGCGTTTCAAACAGGTTTTTAAAGCTTGACGAAATTTTTGATTTGAGCGTTGGCGAAGACTACCACACTCTTGGCTTCCGTTTCCACGGAGGAAAACTTGGGGATAAGGGAAAGGTTGGAGAGCAAAACGCAAGGATCCAAGGCGTTACAGCCCAAGAAATTGCTGCGCTTATGAAGTTTGTTAAAACCCAAGCTGGCGAAACGTTTGTTAAAACAGGCGTTCCGGGAATGCAAATTGGAGAGGAGAATTTAAAATTTGCGCAAAGAGCGGCAACCCAAAGAATTGTTGATTTAACAAAGGAAGATTCAAGAGACAGTGAAATTTTAAGGCTTAGAAGAGAAGCAGAAGAAAGAGAGGGCAGGATTAGCAACCTTCAAGCAGAAAAAGAAACAGAAATTTCAAATCTAAGGGCGCAAAATCAAGCGGAAACTGAAAAATTGAAAAGAGAAGCTGAAGAGGAGCGCCTTGGCCTTCAAAAAAACATAGACGTTCAAAGGGCGGAAAAAGAAAGGCTTGAAGGTGAAAAAAGGGATTTAGAAACTAAAATTTTTGAAAAAGACAATGAAATTGCTGAACTTAAAAATTCGGCAATATCTCAAGAAGAGCTTCAGCGTTTGCAAGCTGAAAAAGAAGCGCTTGAAGCGCGCAGAAATGAGCTTTCAACAACGCTTGAAGATAAAGAAAAAACAATTTTAGAGCTTCAAGGAAAACAAAGAGCTTTTGAAGAAGAAAGAGCAGCTTGGGTAGAAAGAGAAAAACAATACAACGAAAAAATAAAAGAATTGGAAGCTTCTTCAACCAAACTAGGCGAAATTGAGGAACTTATTCGAGAAAGAGATTTCGAGCAAAAAGTTCTTGAACTTAAGCAGCAGACAGAGCTTTTAAATTTGGCAACGAAAGATTATACAAATGATTACAACAATCTTGCAAAAAAAATAGCAGAGTATAAAACCAACAGAGAAAGGTTAATTTCCGATGCGCGCAAGATTGCAGAAAGCGGAGACATAAAAAGAGCAAACGAGCTTATTCAACAAGCAAATGATGACGTTAGAAATTTCCAATCTGAAGTTTCAAAAGACTATGAATCAATAACAAGAAAGTTTGGAGAGGCGGAAAACATTGCGGCAAATATTGAAAAAGCAAGCAAAGAAATTGACGGATTGTTCAGCGACATAGAAAATAAAGACTTCCTCGATAAAAACACTCCTGCCGCAATTGAAACAATTGAGAAGGGTCAGGAAATGTCCGGCGCTTGGAAAGAAAGGGCAGAAGAAACTGATCTTGCCGCTCTTGGGCAGGAGGCTTTTGGAATTGAACAAGTTCCAATTTTCTCAGAGCAAGAGAAAGAAACTCCGGGCGAAAATCCAGAGGAGGAGAAGCCAAAACAACCTGAAAAGCCGGAAGTTGAAAAAGAAAAGCCACGATCTCCAGAAACCGAAGAAGAAGAGGAGAAAAAACCTCCAATTGAAGAATATGAAAAGCTTTTAAATGAAACGAAGGAAATTTTGGATGAGCGTTCGAAGATGCTTTCAGAGCTTCAAAAGGGCGAAAATGAAGAATTAAAGTTGAAAGCTCAAGAAAGAAACCAAGTTGCTCAACAGGATTTAAACAAGGAAGAGAAAGAGACCCTTGAGCGCGAGAAGGCGGACCTTCAAAGCCAAAAAGTTCCACCTATTAGATTTATAAAGAAAAGAGCCTTGGCCAACATAATGATTGTTAAAGATCAGCAAATTGAGGAAAACGCTAAGAGAATAAATGAAACAGACCTTGCTCTTAACGCAACCAGACAGCAGCTTGCAAATCAGGAAAGGGCAAACAACGAACTTGAAAGCGAATTTATTCCAAAATTGGCGGGCCAAAGAGCTGAGCTAAATGAAAATAGGGTAAGGCTAACAGAGCTTAGAGAAGAGATAATGAGCAAAGATCCTTCTTACTTTGGCCTTGCAAATCAAAGCGAAGGAGAAACCGGAGGAAGCGCTGGAAACGAAAGACAAAAAGAATATCAAAACATTATTACTCAAATTAATAATACAGTAAATGTTTCAGATAATCCAGCTCAAGCTGCGGAGCAAGAAAAACCGTTAGAGCAACCTCAACAGCAACAACCAAAGACGGAAAACCAACCAGAAGCGAACAAGGTGGAAGAGAAGAAAGAGGAAGAGGAGAAGAAGAAAAAGAAGGGATCTCCACAGCAAAGCAAACAAATTCGTGGCCAAGCTTGGCGTGCGGCTAAATATTCTTTTCTTGGAGGACTTTGCGGGCTTTTACTTCTTGCAACAATTCTTTTAGGCGTTGCGGGAATGCTTCCAATTTTCTTTATCTGCTTGGCTTGCACAATTGGCGCTTGCATAATTACATCTGGCGAAGTAACATCAGACATTAAGAAAGCAAACGAGGAATCGCTTAAGGCTAGGACGGAGCAAAACAAGCAAAAAGCCGCAGAACTAGGAAGGGAAATTGAAAGAGAAAAGCAATCCCAACAAGAAAGGCAAGAAGAAAGAGAAACGGAAATCCAACAAGAACCTGTCCGTCACATGGAAAATTCTGCTGAACGACAAAATGAGGGCCAAGTTCAAAATAGAGAAGCTTTTGAAACAGAGGAGCAAGTTTCGCCTGAAGCAGAGCAAGCTAGTTTTGAGATAACAGAGGCAAGCCCAAATCCTCAAAGAGTTTATGAGGCAATTGCAAGCCCAGTTGTTGCAACAGGCGCAATGTCTGCATATCAGAAGCAAATTCAAGAGATTAGGAGTAGAGCCCAGAGCGCTCAACACTCAATGAACACCCAAGATGGCGGAAGAGGAATGTAAAAGGTGGCTACTAGCCACCTTTTTTATTGACCAAAGCTTTTAAAAAATGTAAAATTTAACAGATGGAAAGAGTTATTTTGCATTGCGATTTAAACAATTTCTATGCAAGTTGTGAGTGCTTAATTGACCCCACTCTCAAAGGAAAGCCGGTTGCAGTTGGAGGAAGGGAAGAGGAACGCCACGGCGTTGTTGTTGCTGCAAATTATGAGGCCAAGAAGTTTGGCGTTAAATGCGGCGTAACGACCTTTCAGGCAAAAAAACTTTGTCCCGAAATTGTAATTCGCCAGCCTAAGTTCGAAATATATAACAAATTTTCTCGTCAAGTTAGAGAAATCTATGAAGAATATTCCGACCGTGTAGAGCCGTTTTCAATTGACGAGTGTTATGTTGACATTACAGAAAGCAAGAATTTTGGAACACCAAAACAAATTGCAGACAGGCTTAGAGAAAGGGTTAAAAGTGAAGTTGGCCTAACAATTTCCGTTGGAGTTAGCTTCAACAAAACCTTTGCAAAAATTGGAAGCGACTTAAAAAAACCGGACGCAACAACAGTTATAACCAAAGAAAACTTCAAACAGATTGTTTGGCCGCTTCCAATTGGAGAAATGTTTGGCGTTGGAAGGAAGACGAAGGAAAAGCTTTTAAAAGTTGGAATTAACACTATTGGAGACCTTGCTAATTTTGACAAAAAATATTTGATCAAGGAATTTGGAAAAGTTGGAGAAGAACTTTCAAACAAGGCAAATGGCCTAGACGATGAAGAGGTTAATTTAACCTCTTTCCAGCAGGCGCCAAAGAGCATTGGCAACAGTACGACGTTTTACAAAGACCTTTCGGATAGAAAAGAAATTGAACTTGGGTTTTGCGTAATTGCCGAAAGTGTTGTCCGCCGCATGATAAAAAATAACATAAAAACCTGCAAGACTGTTTCAATTGTTGTTCGAGATGGCAAGCTTAAATTCTATCAGAAACAGTGCCAAATTTTGCCTTCCAGGAGCAGCCAAGAGATTTCAAAAACCGCAATAAAACTTTTCTTTGACAACTTTTCTCAAATTTCAGATGTCAGGCTTCTTGGAATTTCAGTCAGCGGGTTTGATGAAGACGGTCAGCTTTCTCTGTTTTCAAAACAGGAAGGGGACATTGACGAAGTTGTCTATCAAATTAGAAATAAATTTGGGGCGGGGAGCATTGTTAGAGCAAACGCGCTTACGAACAAAAAAATTGCCTCTGCGCTGGACAGAGGACAATTGGATAAAAATAGTAAAGATTAAAAAAGCGGGAACCTCCCGCTTTTATATTACTGTTGACTTTTCCCGCAGTTCGGACAAAATTTAGAATCAGAGTCGATTTGAGCGCCACATTCCTTGCAAAACTTTTGATCTTCTTTGAGACCCTCTTTGACAGACTTTGCAACGCCCATGACAGCCGGAGAGATCACTTCGGCAGTTTGGTTTGAAATGTCTGCTAAATCCTCTTTGTTTTCGTGAAGAATATATCTTTTTGTTTTAATTTCAATCCTTTGCATGTTAGGAACAAACGAGCCAACAAGAACAACTAATCCGAAAACGAGGCAAAAATTGCCGCCCACCATTAACTCATAACCGCCGGCTCCAACAGCCTTGACAATTATCAAAGCAATTCCTGCAATCATAAGAAGAGATCCAAATATTCTCAAAACTAAATAGATCTTTGGAAGCTTGGGTTTTTGTTCGCTCATAAAAGTTCCTCCTAAATTTAGAATATCACATTTTCTTGCTGGTTGCAAAGTTTTTTTCGCTTTAATAGTTAAATTAGTAGCTAAACTCTGAGGGTCGCTTTTACAGAGGCAAGTGTTTTAAAAACTTAGCTAGCCTTGCCTTTTTTAAAAGTAAAAAACTATAAACTTTAAAATTTTTCAAAATACAATTTACTTTTTTGTTTTTTTTTGATATAATCGCTAAGCAGGTTGGAAGGGCCTTGTTTGCGCCGCTAGCTCAGCTGGATAGAGCGTTGGTCTACGGAAGAGATGGTCTTGGGTTCGATTTCTCCCATAAAAAAGAAGTCAAAAACTTAATATGCGCCGCTAGCTCAGCTGGATAGAGCGTTGGTCTACGGAACCAAAGGTCAGGGGTTCGAATCCCTTGCGGCGCACCAGAGAAATTTTTAAAGCAATCTAGCGTTTTGGAATCCGCTAGATTTTTTCTTTTATATAAACTTGTTTTGTTTTGAAAAAATGCTTTTTTGCATTATTATATCTATAAAAGGAGTTAAGAGCTGTGGAAAAGTGGGATTTATATAACAATGAAAGACAGCTAGTAGGGGTAACCATTGAACGTGGTCAACCATGCCCGCAAGATTTATACAGATTAGTTGTTCATATTTGTATTTTCAATAAAAACGGAGAAATGTTAATACAACAGCGACAAAGCACAAAAAAAACATGGCCAAATTATTGGGATTTAACACTGGGCGGTTGTGTACAGGCCGGAGAAAACTCTCGCCAAGCGGCAAGAAGAGAATTGAATGAAGAACTTGGTTTAGATTACGATTTTTTTAATGATCGTGCTTATATGACAATTAATTTTGACAACGGTTTTGATGATTTTTATTTCATTGAAAAAGACGTGTCTTTGGACGAAGTTACTTTTAAAGATAATGAAGTTCAGGCTGTTAGATGGGCAACAAAGGATGAAATATTAAAAATGATAGAATCTAAAAATTTTATTGGCTACTATCCATCTTTTATTTCTGCACTATTTGAA
>CALWHN010000021.1 GCA_944380415.1 uncultured Clostridia bacterium
CCTTACAAGTCGCGGCAAAAATTACAGCGCAGATGTAATTTTTCGTTTGGCCGCGAATACGAGAAAAAACAAGCATCCATGCCGTTTGTTTCGCTGACAAGCGAAACTAGGCCAAAGCGCAGTTTTTTCTCAGGGTTCGGGAATCGAACCCTACGGGCCCTCATCTCCCCTCTGAATATTAATAGCCCAACCTTTTTAGCCGCGGCAAAAATTACAAGCTTTTGTAATTTTTCGTCTGGCCGCGAATATGAGAAAAAACAAGCATCAATGCCGTCCGTTTCGCTGGTAAGCGAAACTAGGCCAAAGCGCAGTTTTTTCTCCGCGCCGGAGAACAAGTTTGCAAATTTTGTCGAAAAATGTCGTTTTTTAATTATATTTAATGCAAACTCTGCAAAATATTTTACATATAACGATTTAGATTTCGTTTTCTCTTAATTAAAATAACAGTTAAAACAATTGCTCCAGCAAGTAAAAACAAACACACGGAAACTATAATTAAAATTTCAACTGTATTTGATTTTGGAATTTTAACGAATTTGACGTCAATGTTCATGTTGCCTTCAACATTTTCAATAAGCAGCTTACCGTTGTTTGTTTCCACCAAAACATCATCAACATAAACCTCAACCCTATAGCCGCCAAGATCTCCTTTTGTTTTGAAAAGAACGTCGCTTCCATGTTCAACGGAGGATAAATCTTTGTTTGCAACAAATTCCAAATCTCCTGAAACAGTTAAATTGATTTTATATTTGTTTATATCATAGACAACGGAAATTTTATGATCTTTGTTGACGTTTGTAAATTCAAGACCGCTTGCAACCGCACGCTCAATCTCTTGAGCGCTTAAATATTCTCCATCTACACTAATAGATCTAACATGATAGCCATAACTTGGTTCAATTTTTAAGACCAAACTTTCGCCATAGTTTAAAACCGTTGTCTCCCCTTGGCTGGAACTTTCATCGCCCTCGGTTACAACCTCTATTTCATAGGTGTCAATATCCCATTTAGCATAGATTCTTAAGTTTTTAGCAGGCATTGAAGTCAGCTCAAATTGATTTTGACACCATTCATCTTCAAACCAACCAGCAAAAGTGTAACCTTCACGAGTTGGAACAATTAAATTAATTCTTGCTCCAAAATCAATTTCAAGTTCTTCTTCGCCTCCGCCCTGATAGTTATAATCGAAAACTAATTGATAGGCTCTTGCTGAAAATTCAATTTCAATTGTATGGCTTTCAATTTGGCTGTCATCTTCAAAGCTATATTTTAAAATTGAAAAAACAAATTCTCCGCTGTTTAAAGCGCTCTCAAAATCTTCGCCTAAAACAACTTTTCCGTCAACTTTTATGTTAGATAAAACGTAGCCATTTTCTGGGAAAATTCTAATAACAGCATCGTTTGGATATGAAATAGATTGACTTGAAGTTTGAAAAGAACCATTTCCACTTGAGGAGACCAACAAATTGAACTGTTTTAAAACAATTCTGCCATAAAGGGTTGTATCCTGCGCCGGCATAAAGACCAAGTTTGATTTATTTTGAAAACTGGAACTACTATACCAGCCGTCAAAATACTGATATCTTTCGTCAACATCAATCTTTGGCGCCGAAATTTCTTCGCCATAGTAAATTTGATTTTTATATGTTGTGTCTCCAACAACAAAGGTCAAGTTGAATGCTTTTAAAGAAAATACAACCTGAATGTTACAATTTGAAGTAACATTTTGAACCAAAAGGCCATTTTCTACAACATTTTCAATTTCTTCTTCTAAAATTTCTTCTCCGTTTAAAATAATTTTGCTTACTTCATAACCTGTTTCCGCTTGGAAAAGAATTGTTGCGCTTTCGCCATAATAGATTTGGAAATTTTCAGAAGGTGAAACTCTTCCGCCTCCGGAAACTTCAATATCAACAGAAAATTGTTTTTTCTCCCATTTGGCATAGATTGTTAAATTTTGTGGTGGCATATAAGTTAAATTAAATTGATTTGTAAAATCTTGGTCAAAATACCAACCAATAAAGTCATAGCCTTCGCGAACTGGCTTTGAAATTAACTCAATTCTATCTCCCTCATAATAATTTTTAATTTCTTCAGAATTTTCAACTATCACAAATTTTAATTCAAAGGATTGAGGAGCGGTTACATTAACCGAACAAATTTGAGAATAGATTACACTTCCATCCCAATTTGTTATCTTTACAAAATATTTAGTTAACCCAACCTCACTGGTATCAACATTGAAAATTCTTGAATTTTGGCCAACTAACTCAACTCCATTTTCAATTGAATCCTCAGTTTTAAACCATTGGTAAGTTAAGCCATAACCTGCTGCTGTAACCTGCAAAGAAAGGCTCTCGTTTTTTTTAACTTCAGAGCTTGAAGGCAAATTGTTTTGCAGTGCAAATTGATTTATTGAGAAAAATTTGTTTCCAAATTTATTTGCATAGCTTTGCGCCGATGACCCTGTATAACCATAAATTGCCAGGCCTTCAAACGGCTCTCCATAATAATCAGTTGAGGTGAAAGAAGTTCCCAAAACAACTTTTTTAGCAGAACTGTTGTTAAAAATTTTGTCCCCAGCATTTACAATATTTGCAAGGTAAATGTCGTCTAAGCTCATGCAATTTTCAAAAACATGGCCGTTTAAATCAAAATTTTCCTGTTTTACGCCAAAATATTTAACGCCATTTAAATCTATCTCATCAAGAAGAGTGCAATTTTCAAAGGCAAATGCGCCTATTGTTTCAACGAAATTAAAGGAAATTTCCATTAAATTTGAACAATTCGAAAAACAATACTCCTCAAGTATAGCACATGAGCCTGGAAGCGAAACATATTCAATTTCCGTGTTATAAAACAAATATTCGCCAAGCGCATCAACTTCAATTCCGTCAATCATATCCAAAATTTCAAGGCTTGTAAAATGACCTGTATATTCAGTTAAAACGCCGTTTTCGTTTACAAAAAAGTTGTCGAGGCTGTCGTTTGGATTGAACAGGTCAATTGTGTAAAGCTTTGAAATGGAAACAACTTCGCCGTTTTCTGTTTGAATTGCAATAAATTTATAAATTCCAGAATTTTCAATTGAAATTGGAGAGGTGTATAAATTTGAACTTGTGTTTGGAATGGTTCCGTCCGTTGTGTAATAAATTAAATAATCTCCATTCTTTGAAATAGATAAATAAAATTGCTCATCAAATTCTATGAAGTTGTTTTCATCAAGTATTGTTGAATTGTCATAAAAATCAAGAACATCTCTGTTTCTATCTTCAACATTATAATATGTAAAATCAATCATTCCATAACCATAGAACTTGTCCCAACCTTCGTCGCCCAAATCAACAACATTTTCTAAAAGCTCAGCTTTAATTTGGTCGGCAGTGTAAATTGGCGTGTCCCCACTCCAATATTTGCTGTTTAGACACAAAAGTGCAACCGCCCCGCTAACTTGCGGCGCCGCCATAGAAGTTCCGTCCATCCAAGCGCAATAATTATTCAAATATGCAGAATAGATTTCGGTCCCCGGCGCAGAAATATCGATGCTTGAGCCAAAATTTGAATAACTTTTATCAAATTCAAAGGTGTTTCCATTTTGTTTGAGTGCAGAAACGGTTATAACATATTCGCTGTTTGCTGGCATATAGCCGCTTGAATCAAGCTGGTCGTTTCCAGCCGCAACAACTGTTAAAATTCCCTTCTCGCTAAGAGACTGAAAAAGCGCATCCATTTGAGATGAATAATAGCTGTTGGTTGCGCCTCCGGCGCTTATGTTAACGCAAGCAATGTTATATTGTTCGCTGTAAACTTCGTCAACACGCTCCAAAGCCATAACAAAATATAGAAAATCTCCGCTGCCTTTGTCGTTCAAAATTTTTATTGGAAGAATTTTAACATTGCTCGGCGTAAGCGAAGTTATAATTCCAGAAACGTGAGAGCCATGGCCGTTGTCGTCATCAAAGTCGCTTTCGCTTTCATTTGTCGTTGTATAATAAGTTTTGCCAACTATATCTCCGTTTGAATCAATCAACAGCCTGTTATTAAAAAATGGATGAGATACATTGATTCCAGAGTCCAAAACAACGACAACAAGCTCCTCGCTTGAACCGTTTTCCAAAAGATATTCGTTCATGTCATCTGCGCCAATTGCATCAATACCCCAGTTTTCATAACTTTGAGAATATGAAGTTAGGCCCAAATTACCTGCGCTGCTGGCTGAAATTTTGCTGTCTATTATTACATTTAACGAGCTGTCTTTGCAAAGCATCTCATATGCAAAGCTTGTTTCCTGTTCAGTTGAGAAGGACAAAATTGTGTAGTTTTTATATCCAGTTATGACGGTTTCTGCGCCATAAAAGCTTTTAACTTCGCCAAGAACAATCAACCTTTTTAAAGCAAATTGAGAATCGGAATTTTGCTCACAATTCTCCCCGCCAAAAAGCAAGTCAATAGTTTCCTCAAATTCTGAAAAACTATTAACTTCGTAAATATTGGAAATGTCCTCTGCATAGACTCCAGTTAAGCTAATGGAAACTGCCGCAAAGAAAATAACCAATCCAACAAATAAAAATAAAAAAATTTTAAGATTTTGACTTTTTATCATATGTGCTTCATTTGTCTAATTTAATTGGAAAAATTAAATATAGTCAAATAAAATATATCACATATTTAGACAAAACTCTACAATTTTTTTAAAAATTTATAAATAATTTTCTATTAAAAAAAATATTTAGTTTAATAACTAAATATTTCTATCAAAATTAAGTTCATCTAAAAAATTTGTTTGAGCCTTTACATCTCTTTTTATTGTTGCCGCTCTAAAATCATTTAAATCGGAATAATAATCAACAATTTTTTTGGAACAAAAATTAATCTTGCTGTCAATGTCGCTTTCAACCCTGGTTTGAATTGTCATTCTCTGCGCTTGCTTTTCAAGGTCAAATTTCTTCCTTTCAAACCGATCTATTTGAAATTCGCAATAATATGGCATGTAAAAGAAATTTGAGAGAAGTTTTCCAAAACCATTTTTAAATTTTATGTTAAAATCTTTTTCTAAAGAACTGTAAACTATTGCTCCGCCATTATCTGAAATTTTATAATTCTCCGCTGAAACCACATTGCAAAAATCATCAAAGACCTCGTAACTGCCAATTGTTAAGTTATTTTTTCTTAAAATTTCAACTAATTTTGGAAAATTATTAAAATCAGGAATTTCTTCGTCTATTCCAACTATTTGTTTAATAAAACAATTTTCAATCTGAGAAATTATGTCATTAGAATTTTCAAAAAGATTTTCAATAGTTAAAATTTGAATTCCAACTTCGTCTTTATAAATAATTTTTTTTGCCCATAAAATTGTTGAACCGTTGTAAACCTCACACCCAACAAGCTTTTGTTCATCTAATTTTTTTATCCATTTGTTTGACATAACTTCCCCCTTTATTTTATTTCATCAGCGGAAAAAGAACAACATCTCTAACCGAAGGCTGATTGAACATAACAACCATAAGTCTGTCCAAGCCAAAGCCAAGGCCGCTGATTGGCGGCATTCCATGTTCCATTGCCAAAAGGAAATCTTCGTCCAAATCCATTGCCTCGTCGTCTCCAGCTTTCTTTGCAAGAAGTTGATCTTCAAAGGCTTTTCGCTGAACAGCAGGATCAACAAGCTCTGAATAGGCCTTGCAAAGCTCACTTCCAATTGCCAAAACTTGGAACATGTCAATAATTCTTCCGTCCTTGTCGTTTCTTCTTGCAAGCGGAACAAGACAAGCCGGATAGTTGTATAAAACAGTTGGTTGAATTAAATTAACTCTAATTTTTCTTTTATAGATAAAATCAACAACCGAGGCCAAAGATTTTGCCTCTTTCAAATCTTCCTCTGTAAAAAGCCCGGTTTTAACAACCTTTGAAACAAGTTCTTCGCGCGTTTGGCAAGCCAAGAAATCGAAGCCCAAAATTTCTCTCATCTTTGCCGTGTAATCAACTCTTCCCCAGTCTTTTCCAAAGTCCAAAAGCTGGCCCTCATATTCAATTGTTGTCGTTCCTAAAACATCTGTTAAAAGCGCCCTGATGAAATCTTGGAAGAATTTTATATTGTCTTCAAAATTCCAATAAGCAGCATACCATTCGCAAACAGTGAACTCTTGAAGGTGTTGCTGATCCATCCCCTCGTTTCTGAAAACCTTTCCAATTTCAAAAACCTTGTCAAATCCGCCACAAATAACTTCCTTAAGCGCAATTTCTGGCGCAATTCTTAAATTAAGTGTTTTGTTTAGCGCGTTGTGCTTCGTGTAGAAAGGTTTTGCGCTTGCGCCGCAAACTGCGTTTTGAAGAATTGGCGTTTCAACTTCAATAAACCCGTGCTGCTCAAGATATCTTCTAATAAACGAAGTCATCTTGCTTCTGCCAAGCATAACTTTTCTGCTCTCCTCATTTGAAATTAAATCCAAATATCTTTGGCGATATTTCTGTTCTATGTCAACAAGGCCATGAAATTTTTCCGGAAGTGGGCGCATTGCCTTTGAAAGAAGCTCAACTTTGTTTGCCCTAACCGTTATCTCGCCCGTTTGGGTTTTGTAAATTTCCCCGGTAATTCCAACAAAATCGCCAATGTCAATCAGCTTCTTGTAAAAGTCATATTCCTCCTCGCTAAGTTCATTTCTTCCAACGCTAACTTGAATAGACGCCTGGACATCTTGAATTTTTAAAAAGCCAAATTTGCCCATTATCCTTCTAAAGATAATTCTCCCTGCAATTTTAACTTCTGCCCCTTCTTCAAGCGCGCGAGCTTGCAAAATTGAATGGGTCTTGTCAAATCTATCAACATATGGTATGACGCCATTTTCCTTCAAAAAGTCAATTTTAGCCTTTCTAATTTCAATCTCTGTTGAAAGTCCGCTTAGTTTCTTGTTTAATTGTTCAAAATCCATGTTCTCTCCTGTTTTTTTAATTATATCAAAACTTAAAACTTTGTCAAACTATATATTAAAAAATGTTTTGAATGAAAAATAAAATATGTTAAAATTTGTTTAGACAGGAGTTTTCATGAAACAATATGTTTTTCCAGCGATATTTTTAAAAGAATCTGATGATTCTTACACCGCTTTTATTCCAGATTTGAACCTAACCTCAGAAGGAAGTTCAATTGAAGAAACCTTCCTTTTTATTCAAGATTTCTTGTCAATTTATTGTTCCTATGTTGCAAAATCTGACGAAGAAGAAACTTTAATTCCTTCAAAATTTGAAAAAATTCAAAGGGCCTATCCCTCTGCAACAACAATGCTTGTAGACGCATTTGTAAATTAAAATCAGCGAAAGCTGATTTTTTATTATATTTATAACTGATGAAATAAAAAAGCCAAGCAAACTCTGCTTGGCCTTTTTTAATCTTTTAAAACTGTTCTAAGGATCCGTCCTTGTGTAAGTTCCCGCGCCAGAGCAGCTTGTTACAACCTGGCCGTCCTTTTCCCAAGTTCTAAAACTTGGCAGTTCAGCGCTAAAGCTTGAGCCTTCTTCTATAATAATTGTAGTTAGAGAATCTAATTTTTCAAAAATTCTCGTATAAACTATACTACTTTCAACATTTGCCCCTAAAGTTATTTTACTTAAATTTAAACAGTTATAAAATATATCCATAACCAAATCTGGATTTCCGCCAATTTTAACCTCTGCCAAGTTTGTGCAGTCAGAGAAGGCCTGGCTACTTATTGACGTTACGCTTTCTGGAATTGTTATTGAAGTTAGCGCGCTACAATTAGAGAAGGCGAATCCTCCAATTGAAGTTAATCCTTCTGGCAAAATTATTGAGCTTATATCTTGGCAATAATAGAAAGCATTAAGTTCAATTGTTTTTAGTGTACTTGGGAGAGTTATTTGTGTTAAATCGCTGCCATAGAAAGCATCTCTACCAATTGTTATTATTCCTTCTGGAACCACATAAGATGTTGCCGGATTGCTAGCTGCATATGCAACAAACGTCTTTCCGCCGTCAACAATTAGGGCCCTGTTGTCGTCAATTGTGTAATAGTCGTTTCCTTCTCCATAGAAAAATTCTATGGCCGAATCAAACGCGCTTACTCCGATTGATGTTACCGTGCTTGGAATTGTTATCTGTTTTAACTCTGAGCAGTTGTTAAAAGCCAGTTCACCAATTGTAGTTAATCCTTCCGGCAGCGCTACCGAAGTTAAACCTCTACATCCGCTAAATGCAGCGTAACAAATTTCAGTTACATTTGAGGGCAGTGTTATTGAAGGTAATTTTGTTGTGTTAAAGAAAGCCATTTCACCAATTGTCGTTAACTGTGAACCTTCTGCAAAGATAATTGATTCTAAAGTGAAAAAATTAGAAAATGAATTATTTCCCAAAACCTTTACCGTGCTTGAAATTGTTATGGAAGTTAATATGCTTCCTGAAAAAGCATTTTCACTTATTGTAACTATACCTTCTGGAACTGTATATGAGGTTTCTGTGTTGCCTGAAGCATAGTAAAGAAATGTCGTTCCCCCATTAATTAAAATTGCTTTTCCGTCTTCCGTTATTGAGTAGTAGTCATTTCCCTCTCCCTCAAAAGTTGTTAAACTGTCGCAGGAGGCAAAGGCCCCTTGGGCAATTGAAACAAGCTCCTTTGGAAAAGTTATTTTAGTTAAACTAGTGCAAACGTTGAAAGCGTTGTCCTCAATTGATGTTACTCCTTCTGGAATTATTATTGATGTTAAACTATAGCACATCATAAACGCCCTTTCACCAATTGAATAAATTTTATATTTTTCGTTACTTTCGCTTGTAACAACTGAAGGAATTGTAAAATCGCCAGAAATTGATGATTCCGCATCTGTAACACTTGCAAGTTTTGCCTCGTTGTAGAAAGTGTAGATCAAATCTCCAATCTCTTGATATGTTATTGTTGTTGAATTAAACAAAGCGTAGTAAGTTGTTGGAGAATCCTCTGTTAGCTCAAAAGAATATGTTGGAGAAACTGAAACAATTTTCATTGTTTCTGGATCGGTTGAGGTCGCCCAAACAAGAAAATCTGAGTTTGAAGGTGTTGCAGATAAAGTTATAACATCTCCCAAGTTATACTCACCACCACCAGAAACGGCGCCAAGGCTTTCCATATTAGATAATGCCTGAATTTGAACTCCAGTTTCTTCCTCGGTTTGATCAACAAGAGTAATTAAATATTCACAT
This sequence comes from uncultured Clostridia bacterium, assembly GCA_944380415.1. Classification (GTDB taxonomy): domain Bacteria; phylum Bacillota; class Clostridia; order Christensenellales; family UBA1242; genus UMGS687. The sequence continues at coordinate 9,188 of CALWHN010000021.1, forward strand.
TCTCCGTCAACACCCTTGCTTTGTTCTATTAAAGATAGTGTTATGGTGTATGTAATTGAAGAATATCCGGGAATTTCTAAATATTTCCCCAACGCATCTTGTGAACTTGAAACAACACTTTTTGTTAGATTTGCAATCTCGCCTGCCTTGTCATCAATTTTTACATATAGAAGTTTTTCACTTAAATTTTGAACTGTGATCTCAAGTTGAATTGAAGTGTTTGAACTTGCAAAGGAAAGTGCGGTGTCCGCCCATTTGTAAATATCCTCTTGAGATGAAGCGTCGTCGCCCTCGGAGAAGATTAATGTTGGAAGCGTTGGATTGGAGTCCATTCCAACAAATTCACCACTAACTTGAGCGTGAACGTTTGTGTCCTCAAATTTGATTGTTCCAGTTAATGAATCGCTTGTTCTGTTCACTGCCCAAACAACTATTGCAACAATCGCTAGCGCTAAAATAACAGCAGCAACTCCCAAAATTATCTTTGCTTTTAAGCTCATAAAATCTCCTTTTATTTTATTATTGTTTTAAAGTTTACTAAATTGTACTACGCCACCCTCGCTGAGTCAATCCTTTTGCTTTTTTTATGAATACAATATCTTTATATTAACTATAAATAAAAACCAAGCAAACTCTGCTTGGTTTTTTAATTTTTTAAAGTGCTTTAAATATCCGTCCTTGTGTAAGTTCCCGCTCCGGAGAAGCTTGTAACGGTTTCGCTTCCTCCGTCCTTAACCCATGTTCCATACGTTGGAAGCGCCGCGCTAAGCGTTGAGCCCGCTTCAACAACAATTTCGGTTAGGTTTGTTAAGTTGTTGGTTCCAAACAAACTATCTGGAAGGCTTGTAACGTTTGATCCAAGAGTTAGTTTTGTTAAGTTTGAACAACCCGAAAAGGCAGATGAATCTAAAGTAGAAATATTTCCATTAATTGAAATTTCGGCTAAATTGCTGCAATGCTGGAAAGCATACCTGCCAATTGAGGTTACACCCTCCGGAATTGTTATTGTGGTTAAACTGCTGCAATACTGGAAAGCATACTCGCCAATTGAGGTCACTCCCTTTGGGATTGAGTAAGAAGTTGCAGGATTTGCGACAGCGTAAGCTAAAAAGGTTGTTCCATTAACAATTAAAGCCCTATTATCATCAATCGTATAATAACTATTTCCAGTCCCATAGAAGGCCTCCAAACTGCTGCAATTATAGAAAGCATAACTGCCAATTGAGGTCAATGTGCTTGGAAGGGTTATTGAGGTTAAACTGCTGCAATAAGAGAAAGCATACTCCCCAAGCTCAGTTATATTATCTGGAACGCTAAAGCTTGTTATTGAAGTTCCGGAAAACGCATAAGCTCCAATTTTAATTGCCTCTCCTGGAATTTCAGATGTTGAACTACCGGCAACAACGGCTTTTAAAAATTTGTCATAAACAACATTTTTTCCCATGTCGCTAAACGAATTGTTGTTTTCTGAAACTGTAACTTGTGTCAAGCTTGAAAGGCCATGAAACATGTTGTAGCCTACTATAAATTGAAGGTTTTCTGGAATTCTAATGCTTTGCAAATTTGGATAAATGTGTTGAAGAGCATGATGCTCTGCGTCCAGATACATGATGATTTTATATTCCTTTCCATCAATGGTTGTTATGTTTGGAAAGTCGAAGTGGGTTACATCTTCGCGAGGTGTGGCTGAATCGCTATGGTGTACTACCATTGCAAATTCTCCCGAATACATCAAGCTAAAACCATATGTTGGGCTGCTTGTGTCCAAATCTTCATATTGTTGATTACCTCCCACATCAAAATAAAGGCAATAATAATCCGTTGGAGAATCTTCTGTTAAGACAAATGAATATGTTTCCTTTCCTCCAAATATAGTATTCATGTCAAATTTGTATATAAAATTTTCATAGTTTGAATCGCTTGCAAACCCCAAAGGCATGGCTGATCCAGATTCATTTGGCATTGCGGTTAAAGTTATTGTATCTCCAACAGCATATAAACCTGAACCAGAGATGTTTGTTCCTTCTAAATTGCTATACACATTAATTTGCTTTAATTGTGAACCGTCCGTCAATCTTATTAAAATGTCATAGAGCGCGTTTGTTACAGAAACATTTGGGTTTTGGAGAGAGACGGTTACAAGAAAGGTAACCGTGCTTGTTCCAGAGCCGGTTGAGGGAGAAAGAGTTGCTGAGGTTGAAGCTTCTCCCTCGCTGGTTATGGATATGTCTATATTTTCTATTGAAGCTATTTGGTTTTGGATTGAAACTCCAAGTCTTCGCTCGTCGCTTAGGTTTTCAACTGATACCTCAATTTCAATTGGAGTTCCAGAGGTGTTGAAAACCAAATCTAGGTTGCTCCATTTTTCCACATCCGTCTCGGAAGAAGCGCCCTCCCCTTCGGAGAAAATTAGGGTTGGAAGAGTTGGGTTGGAGTCCATTCCAGTAACTGTTCCAGTTACCTTTGCATAGACGTTTGTTGCCTGGAAGTTGATTGTTCCTCCTAGCGAAACGTTTGCTTGGGTTGCCGCCCAAACGGCAACTATTACTATTGTTAGAATTAGTACAAACGCTGAGATTGTTGAAATTAGCTTTGCCTTTAAACTCATAACTTTTTTCCCCTTTTAACCTATATTGTGTATTTTAACCCACTTTATTATTTATTTGTTAACGCTTTTCCGTAAACAAGCTTTCCACAAAAATTAGTCTCTGGTTTTCCAACACTCAAGGCAAATCTTAAAATGTCAAGGCAATTTAATTAAGATAACGACCGCCAAAGAACTGCTCAACCAAAAAACTTTTCGTGGTTTTACATACTTATTGTACTGCCCCCCCTGTCAAGTTTTTTGAGGCGTTTTTTGAAAATTTTTTTGTTTTTTACCATTTTTTCTCGTTTCTCCCCCGCTTTTTCGGGGTTGGGGGTTAAAGGAAGGAATTTTTGTTTATTAAAAAAGCGGCGCCGCTTTAAATTTAACTATAAAAAAACCGCAAATGCGGTTTAAACCATTTAACTTAATTTACAAGCTGGCTTATATTCAAGAATTTTTTGTATGGCATCACACTAATTATTTGACCCTGCTGCGCTCATTTTAAGATAGACGCTTATAAACTGCTCCAAATCTCCGTCCATAACACCATAGACATCGCTTGTTTCATAGTTTGTTCTGTGGTCTTTAACAAGAGAATAGGGGTGGAAAACATATGAGCGGATTTGACTTCCCCACTCAATTTTTTTAAGCTCCCCTCTAATTTCATTTAATTTTTCAAGCTCCTCTTCCTCTCGCTTTTGAGCAAGTTTTGAGAGCAACATTTTCATGCAAGTTTCTCGGTTTTGAATTTGGCTTCGCTCCGTTTGGCAAGAAACAACGAAGCCAGTTGGAAGATGGGTTATTCTAATTGCGCTTTCTGTTTTGTTAACGTGTTGGCCGCCCGCGCCGCTGCTTCTAAACGTGTCAATTTTTAAATCTTCAGGGCGAATGACAATGTCCGGAGCGTCCGTTATTTCCGGAACAACCTCAACGCTTGCAAAGCTTGTATGTCTTCTTGAATTTGCGTCAAAGGGCGAAATTCTAACGAGTCTGTGGACACCTTTTTCACACTTCAAAAAGCCATAGGCGTTTTCGCCTTCAACCAAAAATGTCACACTTTTTATCCCGGCTTCATCGCCATCTAAAATGTTTAAAATTTTTGTTTTAAAACCCTCTTTCTCGCAAAACATGAAGTACATTCTTTGAAGCATGCTTGCCCAATCTTGGGCCTCTGTTCCGCCCGCGCCAGCATGGATTGTTATTATTGCGTTGTTAAAGTCATATTTCCCTGTTAAAAGAGTTTCGAGGCGCGTTTTTTCAACTTCTCCCTCAAACTCTTTCAAACTCTTAGTGAGCTCTTGATAAAACTCCTTTCCCTCATTTTCATCGGCTTGTTCAATTATTTCAACAATGGCTTTAAGGTCTGAAAACTTTTTTTCAAACCAATCAAGCTTTTCAAGGCGCGTTTCAAGGCGCTTAATTTCCCTTCCAACCTCTAAAACTCGTTTTGAATCTTCCCAAAAATTTGAATTTTCCTGCTCTTTTTTTAGGGCGTTTAGCTTAGAATTTGAACCTTCCCTGTCAAAGACACTCCTTTATAAAAGAAAGTTCATCCTCAAGCGCTTTAATTTTTATTTTTTCATTTTCAACTATCATAAGATCAATTATATTAATTAACAAAAAACTTGTCAAATAAAAAAGAGGCAGTTGCCTCTAATTTAATTTGTTTTTCTTTTTAGGTTAACGGCAATTACGCCGCAAATTCCTCCAATTATTCCGCCAAACAAAAGGTCGTTTACAAGCGTTTTGTTAAACTCAAAATTTCCGTCTAAAATTGAAAAGACCAAGAAGGCAATAACCGTGTAGCAAAGGCCAATTAGAAGGCCGTTTATAAGCCCCATTTGATTTACTTTTTTAAGCGCAACAAATGTTCCAACAAGCAAGCTTATTCCTTTAATAACTTGGTTAACTGGTTTAATTGCTTCTGTTGGAACAGCAACATATTTAATAAAGAAAGCAAAAATTAAAATTCCAACAAGCGAAACAGAAAGGGCAACCAAGCTTCCCTTTAAAATGTTTAACCAAACTTTTGGCTTTTCTCCCTCTTCATTTAAATTTTGAGCTTCGGGCTTGGTTCTTTTAAATTTAAGTGCCTTAAATTTCATGTTTCCCCTCCAACTTTAATGTCAGTTTATATATATTAAAAAACCCGTTCGTTTAGAACAGGTTTTCGATTATGATTTGTTTTAAAAGTTCAAGTGACCTTTCAATGTCCAAGCTTTTTGCCAAAAGAACTTTTTTCTCTGGGCTTCTAAAGCCAGAACAATACCACAGATAATGTTTTCTCATATATTTAACCAAAAAGCTATCTTGAAAATATTTTCTTAAAATTTGGGTGTGTTTCTTTGCGCAGATGAATTTGATATATCTCTCATCTCTTGCCAAGTTCTCCAAATCTTCTTCTGTTAAAACATCTTTAAAAAAATCGTCTTTTAAAACGAACTCAACCATTGGCGTTTTCTTTCCAGAAAGAGATTCAGAGAGCAATTTAAAAATTTCAAGGTTCCCCTGGCTTGCCCTTCCAATCATAACACCATCAACTCCGCAAGAAAGCATTCTTTTTAAAGATTCTAAATCTCTGACATCTCCGCTTCCTATAACTGGAATTTTAACCGAAGCCTTAACCTTTTTAATTGCCTCATAGTCAACAACGCCGCCATAGCCTTCTTTCATAAGCCGACCATGAATTGTTATTGCATCTGCTCCCGCCCTTTCGCAAAGCTTTGCAAATTCTTCGCAAACGTCGCTTTTAAAGCCCTTTCTAAATTTAACTGTAATTGGTTTGTTTGTTGACTGCTTGCAAGTTTTTATTATATCAAACGCAAGCTCAGAATTCTCTAAAAGTGCGCTTCCCTCTCCGTTTCTAATAATCTTTGGCGCAGGACAGCCCATGTTGATGTCAATGATGTCAA
>CALWHN010000022.1 GCA_944380415.1 uncultured Clostridia bacterium
AACGACTTATGAAACTTGAAAACGAAAAAGCAATACTAGAAGATAAAGTTGAGTATGAACAAAATCATCAAATAAAACCACTTGAAAAAGAGCAAATAGTAAATTTTTTAAAAGTATATGCAAGAAAGCAATTTGATAACAAAACAGATAAAAACGAGTTCTTTAATAATTTTATTTTAAAAGTATTACTTTATGACGACAAAATTACAATAGTTTACAATACAAGTCTTAATCCAGCAGAAGAAATATATTCCCGTCCAAATGACAAAGATGATAATAATGGAAATAGTGACAATGGAACGACAATATATAAGAAAGAAATTGAAATTTCAGACGATGAGAATAAAAAATTGCCGTTTGAGTTCAAACGACAATCTTTTGGCGGAGAAGGAGGGATTTGAACCCTCGCGCCCTTTTACAAGCCTACTCCCTTAGCAGGGGAGCCCCTTCGACCTCTTGGGTACTTCTCCACAATTGCAAGATGAATTTTAACACATTGAAGTTTCTTTGTCAATTAGATTTGGCATGAAATTTGTAATATTTTTTACATTAAAGCGCAAATTATTTGCATGAAAAAGTTTGTTCTATTTTTTCTTTGCAGCGTTTTTATAATTTCAATTTTGAATGGTTTTTTTATTTTCAGAATTTCCAATTTGAATTTTGACCATATTTTAGCTGAAGAGGGCGAGGAGATTGCCCAAACAACTGAAGAGAAGCAAAGCGTTGAAGTTCAACACTTTTTTACTCATGAACTAATTTACAGCCCCGAGAAGGCCTTTTCAACTAAAAACAGCCTAAGAAACAGCTTTGATCGCGACCATTTAACTTGCACCGAATTTAAAAACATTTTGAATGCGCTTTATGAAAACAATTTCGTTCTTGTGGATTTGTATGACGTTTACGAGGAAAAGGACGCCAAGCTTGTTGTCAAGGAAGGCCTAAACTTTGAAGGGAAAAAACCCTTTGTTTTAAGCTTTGACGACATGACTTATGACACAAAGAACAGGGGAATTGTTGAAAAAATTGTTGTTCGGAATGGAAAGCTTTATGACTTTGCCTCCGTTGAAGAAGAACAATACACCCAAGAAAGAGATTGCTTGACAATTTTGGAGGGTTTTATTGAGGAGCATCCAGATTTTAGCTTTAACAATGCAAGGGCAACGCTTTGTGTAACCGGATATAACGGGATGCTTGGTTACAGAGTTTTTTCAGACACCTATCTTTCTGGCGAGGAGTTGGAAAGGGAAGAGGAAAGCTTAAAAAATTTAATAACCTTTTTAAAGGAGAAGGGCTACCGCTTTGCTTCCCACAGCTATGGCCACATCAACACGCTTTTTTCAAGCTATGAAACGTTTTGTAAAGATGTTGAAAAATGGAAAAACGAAATTGGAAGTTATGTTGGCGAAACAGAAATCTATTGCTATCCCGGCGGGGCGCATAAATGCGGAACTTCCAACAATGAATTCTTAAAGTCCAACGGCTTCAAGGTTTTTCTTTGTACTGGGAATATGATGACGGCAAGCGAAATGGAAGACCAGGCAACATATTTATACCGCCACCCATTGGACGGAAAATCTCTTAGGAACTGTGAAGTTGAATATGAAAACTTTTTTAACACCAAAGATGTTTACGACCCAGAGAGGCAAGTTTCATTTAATTTTAAGGAAAATTACTAAAAAACCAATAAAAAATTCGACTTTTGTCGAAAAGAAATAAAATTTAATAAAAAAATCTTTTTTGCAAAGATTATTTTTTGAGGAGGATTTATGAACAAAGTTTTAAAAGTTTTTTGCATTGGTTTGCTCTTAGTTGCTCTTTCACTTGCCGTTTTTGTTCCTTTTGGAAGCAACTTATCTGTTAGCGCTGAGGCCAACATTGTTGTCGTTGGCGAAGGCTGCGTCAGCGTTGCTCCAAACGTTGCAACGATCAACATTGCAGTTGAAACGCGGAAAGAGGATTTAAACCAAGCGGTTTCTGAGAATAAGGCAAGCACAGATGGCATCTTTGAAATTTTGTCTCAAGCTGGTTACAGCGAAGACGACATTCAAACGAAGAACTTCAGCGTTTATCAAAGATTTGACTATTCAAACGGAGAAAAATTTTTAGGCTACCAGGTTAGATCAAGCTTTGAAGTTAGAACAAAAGATTTAGATGGGCTTGACGATTTAATTAAAAATTTGACCGCAGGCGGAGCAAACTGTGTTGAAGGAATTACGTTTAGTTGTGACAACGAAGATGAACTTTATAAACAGGCAATTAAGCTTGCCCTTGAAAATGCAAAAGTGAAAGCAAGCGCGCTTTCACAAGAAAACCTTGAAGTTGAAAAGATAACTGAGGAATTTTGCTATATGAACAGCCTTTACAGGGACTGCTATTCCTTTGCCTCCGGAAAGGAAATTTCAAAGGGAACAATCAAGGTTTCTGCGAAGGTTATTGTTGAGTTTTCCGAAGAAATTGAGAATAATCAACCTTAAGTTAAATTGCTAAAAGAGGGCGCTTGGCCCTTTTTTTATTGAAAGAATAAATAACTGGACTTTTTTCTCTTTATGTGGTATATTTATATTTGGGGCAAAGATTTTCGGGGCGTGGCCTAGCTTGGTAAGGCGCCACTTTCGGGAAGTGGAGATCGTGAGTTCAAATCTCGCCGCCCCGACCACAAGGAGATGGCTATGAAAAAAGTGTTTGTTTGTGCAGGTATGCATCTTCCAGACAACAAGGTTATGATTGAGCACGCAAGAGAAGTTGGGCGCCTGCTCGGCGAAAAGGGGCTTATTTATGTTCAAGGCGGCTCAAACCAAGGGCTTATGGGAGAAACTTTAGACGAGTTTTTGAAATACAGCAAAACCGTTGAATTCTTAATTCCAAAGGCATATTACGACCATGACGCGCCAATTTTGGAAAACATTGTTGGAAGCAAGGATTTTAACGCCGTCAGGGTTGATGGAGAGGCAGAGCGCCTTAAAATAATTAAAAATTGCGATATGATAATTGTCCTTCCAGGAGGAACTGGAACTCTTGAGGAGCTTTTATATGTCAACGAAACCGGGCGTTCAAATGAACATGAGGCGGCAATTTTTGTTGTCAACAGCGAAGGGTTTTACAACGGCTTCTTAGAGCAAATTAAAACGAACATTAAAACAGGGTTTAGCAAAAAAACAGCGCTTCACTTTGAATTTGTTAAAAATCCAAGCGAAATTACCTTTAATATTTAAAAATTTATTAATTTGTTTTGCAAAATTTAAAATATGTGTAATAATATAAGCAGTAAAGGAGATTTTAGCTTATGGCAAATAGAAGGTATCAATTTACAAAACCAGAGGGTTGGAGGATTATTAGGCCAGAAAAATACAGAGATTTTTCAATTCTGTCAACAGACCTTGTTCCTTGTATCTACGGTTTTGCAGTTGAAAGGAAGGGGGGATTTGATGTCGTTAGCATGTTCGACTACGGCGAAAGTTCAGGTGAGTTTATTTCAGAGCTCAATGACGAATTAAACAGGCTTGAACAAAACAACAAAGATGTTAAATCAATTAACGATTATATCAAGGAAAACGCCGCAGATTATGCTGTAACAGAAACTTCAAGCATGAAACCAATTCTTCACAAAGCGGTTAAAATGTTTGGAAAAAATGTTTTCATTAACATAATGGAAATTGCAACAAACGTTGGGAAAAGCTTCTCAATTCAATTGTTTGTAAAATTGGACAGAAACCTTGTTTGTTTTGGAACTTCTGTTGCAAGGTTGGATACTTCGCGTCCGCTTGAAAGCGCCGTTGAAAATTACAAATTTGTTGCAGATTTGATCAATGTCGTTATTAAATCATTAAATATAGAAAAATAAACACAATTGCGGTTAAAAATTAAACCCTTGCATAAAATACAATGCAAGGGGTTTTTGTTGTTGGATTTATTCCAAATTATGCAACGAAAATTAAGTTAAATGTTCGAGTTCCAAATTGCTGTTTCCGAAAAAGACAAAAAAGTTTTAAACAGACTTTGCGAAGATTTAAAATCTTCAACAGCTGGTATTAAAACCGTTATAACTTCCTACCAGCAGGGCGGGAAAGCTTTTGTTGTTATCGCGTGTGACGACCTTGAAAGGCCAAGGGTGAGTTTTGCAATTTGTGACGTGATTTCAGATATAATCTCAACATTTTACAAGCTTGAATTTATTGAAAACAACCTTGCTCTTCCAATTAGCAACCAGGCTAACCTTTCCGCCTTTAAAAAGGCGCTTATTGCTTTTGATCGCGAAACGGACAAATACATAATTTCGCGAAGCTTAAAGGTTGAAAATACAATCTATTTGGACGAATTTTTTCAGTTTAGACTCAAACAGCTTAGAAATAAATGGATGGAAATCATTAAGCTTGCAAACGACAACGCAAGCTACCTTCTTTGCAATGACACTTTCATCGACCTTTTAAAATTCTTAATAGATAACATAGAAATTTCAAGAGGAACGGTCAATGTCGTGAAGAAGGCGGGGAAATTTGTTTTGTGTGACGAAGATTTCAATGAAATTGACGAATCCAAAAATCCGCTCTGCGAACTTGACGAGAGAGCAAAGGAAGATGAGGTTGGATTAATTTCGTCTCTAATTGCGCTTTCGCCAAAGAAAATTGTTGTTTATTGCAATCCTTTTGAAAACAGTCCCGCGCTAACATTAATTTCTCAAATTTTTGAAAGCAGAATTTCAATTCTTCCCGCAGAGAAAAATGGCCTGTAATTTTGTTTGCATCACCCTGAGCAAGCACTTTATTGCAAAAAAAAATTAAAAATAATGAATTTTTTTAATTCATTTTTTTTCTGCTATACTGGATTTGTGAAAATATAAAAAGGAGGGGAAATGGAAAAAATCCAAAACAAAGATAATGTTTTCAATTTTGGTGCTGTTGTTACTGGTTCTAACTGCCTGCTTGTTTGCGGCCTGTGGAGAAGACCCAGTTTCGCCAGAAATTGAAATTAAAGCGGCGTTTAAAACGGAGTATGTCATTGGAGACGAGCTTGATGTAAGCGGAGGAATCTTGGCCTACACCAATGAAGACGGCCAAACCAAAGATGTTGAAATAACAGAAGAAATGATCTCTGGGTTTACAACAGAAACTGCAGGGACAAGATCAATGGTTTTAACTTATGAGGGGTTGACATTGACCATTGAGTATGAAGTTAAATCGCCAGCTTTGCCAACAGTTGGAGTTGTTTATAGAGCAATCACAACATTATCCGGCGAAGATAGCAGGTTTTATGTTTTGTTTGTTGACGAAAACACAATTAAAATTGTCCTTGGAACAGACGAATGTTTAGACCCAAATAATTCAGCTTGGGATAGAGTTGATGCACTTGTTTCATCTGCTACCAGAACTGTTGAAAATGGGAAATGTGTCTATTCGTTTGACAATGGCGGAAGCACAGAGGCAAAGCTAACTGTTGAATCTGAAACATCTTTAACCTTTGTTGCAGATGACGCTAATTACACATTTACAATTTCAAGCCAAGTATAAGGAGCAAAGAAATTTAAAAAAGCGCAGAGTTACTGCGCTTTTTTATTTTGAGAAACAGATCAACATATTTACATATTAGCGATTGTTCAAATTTAAACTCAAGTGCCAATGAAAAAAACAAAACTTTTCTTTCTTCTTTCTTATTTTTTATTTCAAAAACAATCCGAACTGAGAAAAGTTAAAAGAGAAAAAATAAGAAATAAAAGCGCCAAACAAAAAAACCGCGCCTGGAAAGCTCGGATTGTTTTTGTTTGGTGCGGATAAAGGGACTCGAACCCCCACGGTCTCCCACCAGATCCTAAGTCTGGCGCGTCTACCAATTCCGCCATATCCGCATGGGAAAAGAATAGCACATTTATTTTGCTTTGTCAATTGTTCATGTATAGTTTTAAATTTTTTTGCAAAAACTAGATGTGTAAAAGGAGGGAGGTTATGACATTTAAAGTTTTAAACATCATTTCATTCATCTTGGTGTTGATTGGTGCGTTAAACTGGGGCCTTGTTGGAATTTTTAACTGGGATTTAGTTAACGCGATTTTCGGAGGATTTAATGCTGGAAGCAGAATCATTTACATTCTCGTCTTTGTTGCAAGCCTTTGGCTGATCTTCTATGCAATTTACAGCCGCGGAAGAATTAACATGAGAGTTATGGAAAAAGACGACAACAAATAAAACGTTTTCCCCTGAAAAAAACAAGAAGCTATTTCTTGTTTTTTTTGAATTTTATGATATAATTAATTTGGATGAAAAAATACTTTAAAGTTCTCGGTCTTCCAACATATGCATCCTATGAACAAGTTAGAAATGCAAGAAATTCTCTTTTAAAAAAATATCACCCGGATTTTTATAAAGGAGACAAAGAATATGCAAAAGTTAAATCTGCCCAGATCAACGAAGCCTATAGGATCATTGTTGAATATTTAGAAAAAGAACAGAAGATAACGCGAGAAACTGTTAAGATAAAAATTAAAGGAGACGTTTCCCAAAGGCAAAGTCAAAGAGACTATGCCGCTTTTAAAAAGCAAGAAAAACAAAGAATCAAGGAAGAGGAAAGGAAAAGAGCAGAGGAAGAGCGCCAGGTTCGCGTTCAAGAAGAAATTGAAAGAATTAAAAGAATTAGGCAAGAAGAGGAAAGCCTAAAAGCAGAAGAGAACCTGAAAGCGGAAGAGAGCTTAAAGGCAGAAGAGAAGGAATTTCAAACTGCTCCAAAAATCAAAAAAGAAAATAAATTTTTAAATTCTTTAAAAAAATTAAAAAATAACGTAAAAAACAAAATAATTTCTTTAAATTTAAAAATAAAGCAAAAAAAAGCGAAAAAAAACGCAAATTCGCAAGCAGATTCTGAAAAAGAAAAAAAGAAAAAATTAATTAAAAACACGCTGATTGAAGACGAAAGAAAAAAAGATAAAAGCAGGTTGTTTTTGGATTGCACAATTTACATTCTGGTTGCAACTTTAGGAGTTTTGATAATTTTGTATTTCACGGGGGCAATTTCATGATTGATTACAAGGTCGAAATGGAGAAGCTTATTTCAGAGCTAAACGTCCACATACATAACTACTATGTTTTAGACAAGCCAACAATTTCAGATTTTGAATATGATCAAATGTATGACAAGCTTGTTGGGCTTGAAAAGGAAAGTGGAGTTGTTCTTCCTTCCTCTCCAACCTTGCGCGTTGGAGGAGAGCCGCTGAGCGGTTTTAAAAAATTTGAGCATGAAGTTCCTCTTTACAGCCTGGATAAATGTCAAAACTTTGAGGAGCTCAAATCCTGGGTTGAGGGCATAAAAAAGGAATTTAAAGATTCAACCTTTTCTGTTGAGTATAAGTTCGACGGGCTTTCAATTGTTGTTGAATATGAAAACGGTTTGTTTAAAAAAGCCGGAACAAGAGGGAACGGCCAGGTTGGCGAAGATGTCAGCGCCCAGGTCAAAACAATAAAATCTGTTCCACTTTCAATTCCGTTCAAGGGGCGCCTAATTGTTCAAGGCGAAGGGATGATTACTCTTTCAAATTTGGAGAAGTATAACAAAACGGCAACGGAGCCGCTTAAAAATGCAAGAAACGCAGCTGCCGGTGCAATTAGAAATTTAAATCCAAAGGAAACAGCAAAACGCAAGTTGGATTTATTTGCATATTCCGTCAACTATATCGAAGGGAAAAATTTTAAAACTCAAAGTGAAATGAACCAGTTTTTAATTGAAAATGGATTTAAAACCGCAAATTTTTTCAAAATTTGCAAAAATTCTGAAGAAATTATCTCAGAAATTGAAAATATTGGAAGAATTAAATCCAGTTTGGATATTTTAATGGACGGCGTTGTTATTAAGGTTAATGAAATTGAAAGCCGCGAGGGAATTGGTTACACGACAAAATTTCCGAAGTGGGCAATAGCATATAAATTCGAGCCGGAGGAAATTTCAACGAAGCTTGAAGATGTTGTTTGGCAGGTTGGAAGGACTGGGAAGCTAACCCCAATTGCGTTAATTTCTCCGGTTAAACTTGCGGGTGCAACAATAAGCCGTGCAACGCTAAACAACCTTGGCGACATTGAGCGCAAGGGCGTTAAAATTGGTGCAAGGGTTTTTGTTAGAAGAAGCAACGAAGTTATTCCAGAAATTTTGGGGCTTGCCGAAGATTGCCCAAATTCAAAGGAAATTGTTGCACCAACATCTTGTCCAAGCTGCGGCGGAAATTTAAGCGAAGTTGGCGCAAATCTCTTTTGCATGAACATAGATTGTCCAAAGCAAATTAAAGATTCAATCGTCCATTTTTGCAGCAAAGAGGCCATGGACATTGAGGGTATTAGCGAAAAGACAATCGACTTGTTCTATGAAAAGTTTGGCCTAAAAAAGATTTCAGATATTTATGATTTAACATATGACCAACTTTTGGAACTGGACAAATTTAAGGACAAAAAGGCTAAGAATGTTATAAGTTCAATTGAAAAGAGCAAAAATGTTTCTCTAAGTTGTTTCATTTATGCCCTTGGAATAAAAAACGTTGGAACAAAAACTGCGAAAGATTTGGCGGCAAATTTTAAAACGTTTGAAAATTTAAGGTCGGCTTCTTTGGAAGAACTTTTGGGTATTCGAGACATTGGCGAAATTGTTGCAAAGAGCATTTATGATTACTTTAACAATTATAGCAGCCAAAAGGAGATTGAAAGGCTTTTTGAAAAGGGAATTAAAATTGTTGAAAAGCAAGGTTTAAAAGAAGGTTATTTTACAAATAAAAAAGTAGTTCTAACAGGTTCGCTAAGCTCATATTCTAGACTTCAGGCAACAAAACTTTTGGAAGAGAACGGGGCAATTGTTCTGTCAAGCGTTTCGAAAAATACGGATTTAGTCATCTATGGCTCCGAGCCTGGAAGCAAGCTTGATAAGGCAAAAAAACTTGGAGTTGAAACAATTGACGAGGAAGAATTTTTAAAATTGCTAAAAAATAGTTCACAAAATTGAATTTCTGTGTTATAATACGCTGGATTAAAGGAGAAACAGCCATATGATGATTGAACCACCAATTGATGAACTTGCAAAAAGAATGGGCGGGAACAAATATAAACTTTGCATAGTTATGGCAAAGCGCGCAAAGGAGCTTGAAAAGAGAATTCCTGCCGAGCTTGAAAAGAGCGACAAAAAGGCAATTAGCATTGCTGCAGACGAAATTTATGAAGGAAAAATCGTTGCGGACAGCTAAAAGATAATTTGCTAAATTAAACAATTCGCGAAACTTTTTGCGAATTGTTTTTTTTTTGCTAAAATTAAACCGTGATCGCAGAAGTTATAGTTGAAGTTTTAAATTCCGAAGTTGACAAGGTTTTTGACTATTTAATTCCAAAAGACGAAAAAAGAGATATAACCGGGTTTAGGGTTTTAGTTCCGTTTGGAAGAAGAAATGTTGAGGGCTTTGTTGTTGGAATTAAAGATAGGACAGAGTTTGACCAGAGCAAGTTAAAGGAAATTTCCCAAATTTTTGGCGAGCAGGCAATCTTGCCAGAAATGATTGAGCTTGCTTCCTTTATGCAAAGAAAATATAACCTGAAAATGGTCGACTGCCTTCGCCTTTTCATTCCAGCCCAGATGAGGGGAGAAGGGGACAGATACAAGCGAACAACAGAATATGTTCTGGCGGAAGATTATTTAACAAAGCTTGAAAAAATTGGAAAAAATGCGAAAAAACAGCTTGAAATTGTTAATTTCTTAAAAGAAAAGGGTGCTATATCATTGAAAAGTGGTTTTTCCGCTTCCTCAATTAAAAGACTTAAAGAGCTAGGCATAATTGAGGAAAAAAGGGAAATTGCGCTTAGAAAGCCAATGGAAGACGTTGAACTTCTTCAATCAAATTCAAGGAAGCTGACAAGCGAGCAAGCGCTTGCTCTTAAAAAAATTGGCGAGAGTGGAACATTTCTTATCCATGGCGTAACTGGAAGCGGAAAAACAGAAGTTTACATGCAGATAATTAGCCGTGAAATTAAAAGAGGAAAGAGTGCAATTATGCTTGTTCCAGAAATTTCTTTAACTCCTCAAGCTTTAAGCCAGTTTAAATCCCGGTTCGGAGAAACCGTTGCAATTCTCCACAGCGGCCTTTCGCTTGGCGAAAGATATGATGAGTGGAACAGGCTTTTGTGCGGGCAGGCAAAAATTGCCCTTGGCGCGCGCTCCGCAATCTTTGCGCCGCTTAAAAACATTGGCGCAATCATAATAGACGAGGAGCATGACGGCTCTTACATAAGCGAAAGCAACCCGAGATATAACACCTTTGACATTGCAAAATTTCGCGCTTCGTATAACAACTGTAGTTTAATTTTGGGAAGCGCAACTCCGTCGGTTGAAACCTATTACAAAGTTGAAACTGGGGAAATAAATTTAATTGAACTTCCAACGCGCGTCAACAAGCGCCCTCTTCCCAAAATTGAAATTGTTGACATGCTTGGAGAGATTAGAGCAGGAAACACAACGGTTTTTTCAAGAAGGCTGATATCAAAACTTGAGGAATGTTTCAACAACAAAAAACAGGCAATTTTGTTTTTGAACAGAAGGGGTTACACCTCCTTTATGATGTGCAGAGAATGTGGGTATGTTGCAAAATGTGGAGACTGTGATGTTTCTCTTGTTTACCATAAAAGTGAGGAAAAACTTGTTTGCCACTATTGCGGGAAGAAATATAAAGCGCTTACTGCCTGCCCAGAGTGTGGAAGCACCCACATTCGTCAAGGTGCAGTTGGAACGGAAAATGTTGTCATGCAATTCCAAAAATTGTTTCCAAATGTTCCAGTGTTTAGAATGGACAATGACACAACCAGAACCAAGGGAGCCCACCAAAAAATTCTTTCAAGTTTTGGAAAAGCCAAGCCCGCAGTGTTGGTTGGGACGCAAATGGTTGCAAAGGGACACGACTTTGAAGATGTGACTCTTGTTGGGATAATAGATGCAGACCAAGGCCTTTACCAAAGCCACTATAAAAGCCCAGAGAGAACTTTTGCGCTGATAACCCAAGTTGCTGGAAGAGCAGGGCGGAGCCAGTTTGAAGGAAGCGTTGTTCTTCAAACCTACAGCCCTAAAAAATATGTCTACAGTTTTGCAGCAAACTATGACTACAAGGGATTTTATAAGCGAGAAATCAACCTTAGAAAGGCAACAAAATTCCCGCCCTTTTCAACAATTTTAAGGGTTATGTTTAGCGGAGAAAATGAGGAGCTTGTTAAGACGCAAACAAAGCAGTGTTACGATCAAATTTTGGAAATTAGAAAAGATTATCCGCAGGATTTCATATATTTAGATGCAATGAAATCCCCAATTTCAAGGATAAAACAAAAATTTAGATATCAAATTTTAATGAGAATCAAACAAGAAAATGTTGAAAATATAACTCAAATGGTGTATAATGCGTGCGACAATGCACGGCGAAGAGAAGTTCTTTGTTTTGTTGAAATAAACCCTCAATCAATAAGTTAAAATGGAGATATTTATATGGCAATTAGAAAAGTTGTTAAAATTGATAAAGATGACGAGTTTTTAAGGAAGAAGAGCAAGCCAGTTAAGGATTTTGACGAAAACCTTTGGGAGCTTTTAGATGACATGAAGGAGACAATGCATCAAAACGATGGCGTTGGAATTGCGGCTGTTCAGGTTGGCGTGTTAAAAAGAGCAGTTATTGTTGAGCCTAACGGAATGTTTTTGGAGCTTATAAATCCGGAAATAATTTCGCAGGAGGGCGAGGACACGATGGAAGAAGGCTGTTTGAGCGTTGGAAGAATTCGCGGGCTTGTTTCGCGCCCAATGAAGGTAACAGTTAAAGCTCAGGACAGGTTTGGCTATGACTTTGTCATAACAGGCGAAAAATATCTTGCAAGGGTAATTTGCCACGAGCTTGACCATTTGGATGGAGTTTTGTTTATTGACAAGATGATTAAAGAGGTTAAAGACTGATGAAAATTTTGTTTTTAGGCGGAAGTGAATTCTCTCTTGAAAGCCTGAAGGCTCTTTGCCAGGCTGGCCATGAAATTGTTGGCGTTGTTTGCCAAGAGGACAAACCAAATTTGAGAGGAAACAAAATTGAAGTAAGCCCTGTTAAAGCCTTTGCGCAAAGAGAGGGGCTTAAGGTTTTTCAGTTTAAAAAAATTAAGGACGGCGGCGCGGAGGTTTTAAAAAAGCTTAAGCCAGATCTTTTGGTTGTCGTCTCCTATGGCCAAATTTTGCCCCAGGAGATTATAAATCTTGCTCCGCTTGGGATAATCAACGTCCACGCTTCGCTTCTTCCAAAGTATAGAGGTTGCAGCCCGATCATCTCTGCAATTTTAAATGGAGAGAAAAAAACGGGCGTAACAATAATGAGAATAGTTAAAGAAGTTGACGCCGGGGACATGCTTTTGCAAAGAGAAGTTGAAATTTTGGAAGACGACAATGCAAAAACTCTAAGCGAAAGGCTTTCAAAGGTTGGCGCAGATCTTCTTGTTGAGGCCGTCAAACAAATTGAGGCGGGAACAACAGTTGAAACTCATCAAGACCCAAAACTTGCAACTTTTACTAAAATGATTAGAAAAGAGGACGGCCTTTTGGATTTTTCAAGGCCAGCTTTTGAGGTCAACAACAAAATTAGGGCGTTTAACCCAAACCCTGGAGCCTTTGTTTTAAGAGATGGCGAAAAAATTAAAATCCACCAGTCAAAAATTGTTCCAGTAAACGAAGAGATTTCTGCGGGCGAAATTGTTTCGTGTTCGCCAAAGAGCGGGCTT
>CALWHN010000023.1 GCA_944380415.1 uncultured Clostridia bacterium
AACTGATAGTAACCGACGGAAGAAATTTTACAGATGAAGAGATTTTAAAACAAATTAATTTCCAAGAAAAATATTTTGAATCTAAAATAATAAGATAAAAACCCCAAAATTTGGGGTTTTTTATTCAAAGATATGTTCCATTTCAATTTGTTTGTAGTAAATAGGAAGACCCTCGTCAAAATCCGAACTCTTAACAAACGGATTTTCATCAAAGCTTTCGCTTGCCTTTGAAAAACCTTGGGCGCGATAGAAATTCTCAAGCTTTTCTTGGTCGCCCTTTTCGCTTCCGTCCCCTTCAAATGCGCTTGCCGCTAAAACAACAACGGAAAGTTTGTTTGCTTCGCAAATTTTTGGAATAAATTTTCTTAAAATTTCTGTGTAAATTCCCTTTCCTCTTTCAAAGCTTTCTGCGCTTTCAATAAAGAGACGATTTGAGGCCTGTTTTCCTCTTTTTATTTCTTCAACTGAAAAATCAAGTTTAAAACTTATGTCGTCAGTTATCTTAAGGTCTTCATCAAGCTTAAAAGCGGTTATTGTGTTGTCTCTTCCAAGAGAAACCTCTTTGTCCTTGCGCTTGGAGGACTTTACAAAGTTTAGAAGATCTTCCAAACTTGGGTCTAGGTTGTTGGTTTTAAGTATGTAATCTGTTGCAAGTTCCAACATCTTTGGATTGCTGCTAAATACTTCACAAAAAGAAGAAAGCGCGCCCTTTTCTTTTGAAAGATTTTGAATTTTTTCAATCTCTTGGCTTGAAATTGAATTTTGCTCAACAAAGTTGCAAAGTATGCCATAAGCACTTCCGTCTCTTTCGCATTTGTAGAAATGGACAAATTCCTTTGGAAATTTTGGGTTTTCACTAAAAAAATTATTTAAAAAAATGTTTCTTTCGTTCATAACTTAATTATCCAAAAAAAAGGCGCCTTTGTCAAGCGCTTTTCATTTTTAATTTTAAAATCTTGCCCTTGGGTTTGGATGTTTGCTCCCAAAATTTTTTGCAATTTGTCCAAACGCTTTGGCTTTGTCAAATGCAATCTTTTAACAAACCGATTTGTTTTTGAATATTATGCTTTAGAAGGTAAATAGATGAACAATTGCTGTGGGTTTTTAAAACAAAAATATAATTTCAACTGCCAAGGAATTGGCCCTGCGGGGCCAAGAGGATTTTCCGGTCCAACAGGCGCAACCGGGGCTACTGGCCCAACGGGCGCTACTGGGCCAACGGGCCCAACGGGCGCTACTGGACCAACCGGGGCAACAGGTCCGGCAGGAACAGGCGGAGGGCCAACGGGGCCAACGGGCGCAACAGGGGCAACCGGTCTTGCAGGCGCAACCGGGGCAACTGGAGTTACAGGCGCAACAGGAGCAACGGGCCCAACAGGAGCAACGGGCGCAACTGGTCCAACGGGTCCAACTGGGCCAACGGGAACCCTTGGTGTCAACAATTCCATGCTCTATGTTAGAAGCGGAACGGTTGGCGGAACAGGAACTCAAGACAACCCTCTTCCAACAATTGAAGATGCGTTAGATTTGATAAATGACAACGGGTTTATTGTTGTCCTTTCTGGGACATATCCCGTTCCGTCAACAATAAATTTAAATAAAAACAACATAACAATAAGCGGAAAGCCGGGTTCTGTAATCTTGGTAACAGCAAACACTGTTGGCTTTTTAATAAACGGAGAAGGAAATGTTCTTGAAGGACTAACATTTACAAGCGACAACGCCTATCCCTCTGAACTTTTGCAAATTGGCGGAAACAACAATATTGTTCGCCAAAACATCTTCTATGGCCCAACCCAAGCCGGAAGCTCTGAATTTTGGGTTGCAAACAGAGGAATTGTAACCCAGGGCTCAACGCTTAACAATTGGATTGATGGGAATATTTTCTATTCGCTTAGGCAGGCTGGCTATTTAAACCCAAATTCAACGGGGTTTATTACTCACAATGTTGTCTTCAACACAAGGGGCTGGGTTGTTGACCAAGCGCTCTTCCAATTTTCAGGAAACTCTTGGGGAAGCCCGTCCAACGCCGTTGACATTGCCCTTCTTGCCGGAACAACGACCTCTTCGCCCTATGACTCTTTAACAGAGCTTCAAGAAAACAACAGCTCTGCAACGATAAGCGACCAAAGATAAAAGCACACGCCTTGGGGCGTGTGCTTTATTAAAAGTCAAAATCGTCAAATCCGCCGCTTCCGCCACGAATAACTTTTTTGTTTCTCTCGGTAATGTCATAATAAATTTTGCTTTCGTTAAGCGATTTTGACGGCGCATATTCCTCCGGCGCTTTTCGTTTGTCAAACTGAGGGGTAGCAAAGAAAGGCGTCATTGGCGTTTTAATTGGGTTTTCCTTAAAGATTTTAACAATTACATTAAATTGATCCAATTGACCAAGTTCATAAGGATAGATAAGCGGCCTTGTTGTTCGCTGGGCCTGGCGCGTTCTGTTTGTTGAACTGCTTTCGCTGCCGTCGTTCCTTGAAGTTGAAGAGGTTTCTGTTTCAATTGAAACATCGCCGCACATCTTTGAAAATTCCTCTCTCGTCTTCTGGTCCTCTGTTCCGATGAAGATCTGAATGTTACAGTTGGATCTGATTGTGTCGGAAGCTTCCTTTCCATATTTGTTGTCAAGCTGGCTGTAGGACTGAACGACAAGCGAGAAGAAAATTCCCCTCGAACGGCCAACTGTTACAAGCGAATCCATCTTTTCAATTTTTGGAAGGTTTGCAAATTCATCCAAGAGGAAATAGACGTTTCGCGGAAGTTTAAGCTTTTCTGTTTCGCTTGCCCTTGTAACAAGTTTTTTATAGAGCTGGGAAATGCACATTGTTGCAATGCAGTGTCTGCTCTCCTTTTCGTCCGGAACCTTTATGAAAAAGGCCGTTGGAACGTCAGTGAAATCGTCAAATGAAAGGTCGCTGTAACTTGTTGCATAACAAATTCCCGCATCTTGGAAAACAGAAATTCTGCTTGCCAAAACTCCCATGTAAGAACGCGTTGTGTTTGGCGCGTTGTTGATTGCAGTTGATGTTAGCGAGGCAACTTTTGAAAATTTGTCGCGGTGACCGCAATAATTTCTAAGTGTGCCATATGGGTTATCTGGGTCGTTGTCCTTATAGCTTGCAATTTTTGCCATGTTATAAAAGTTAAATTTTTCCCTTGTCATTCCAAGGTCTGGGTCAAGGCTGTCTTCAAGCATTGCAAGCATAATTCCATAGATGAAATCCTGGGCGCCTCTTTCCCAAGAGGAATCGGTTTTGCTTTCAATTGGAACAATTGCAATTGCAATTTCTCTAAGTTCGTTTTCCGCCTCGTCCCTAAGCTCCTGAGCCTTCGCGTCAACGTCTCCTCTAAGCTGTTCCTTATAGCTGTAGGCCGTTCGGTTGAACTCATACCACTCTTCCTTGTAATCCTTTAGCGGAGAAGCAAGTTTAAGTTTGTAGTCCCTTGGGCTGTCGCCCCTGTGGACCTTAACTTCTTTAAGGATGTTTTGAGCGCGGTGGTATTGACAATATGCGTTGTCCATTGGGTTCCACCTTGTTGACGCATATGGATTTCTCAAATCTAAAACAGAAATCCTGTAGCCAGCGTCCTTAAGTTGAAGAGCATGGTCGCGATATAGCTCCCCCTTTGGGTCTGTTACAACAATACACGGCTTTGTGCTAATTTGAGAAAGAATTCGAATTGATGGGCTTATGTAAACCTGGGTTTTACCGGAACCGGTCGTTCCGATTATCATTGTATGAATCGGGTCATAAAGGTTTATGTTAAGTTTTCCGTGGTTCAAGCAACTTCTTATAACAATTCCGTCCTTCTTAACGCTTTTAAGCGTTGACCATGTGCATGGGCCAAAGCGCGAATTGTGAAGAAGTTCACTTTCTTTTATGAACCTTGCGTCATAATATTGGGAAATTTTTTCTCCGCTTGCTGTTGTTCCAATTCCGCTTGCGCCAGCTTTTCCGTCGTCATTCTTCAAAACCTTTGAAAGCCAGTACACAATCAAAATTCCATAGAATATTCCAAAAATAACAAGCGTTCCCGTGTTTGTTATAAGGCCGGCGTCAAACTGAAACCCGTCTGGCCTTGTTGCTCCGCCAATTATAACTCCAAGAATAAAGACAACAACAATGTAAATCAGCGGCCAAAATTTTTTAAGTTTTTCTCTCATTCTCCCTCCCACTTTCTTTAAAGTTATTATATATAAAATGTCTTTTTTTACCAAATTAATTTTAATGTTGAATTTAAAACCGGTTTAAACAATTAAATAAAACTCTTATAAATTTTTTAAACAATCCTTTTTTTCTTAAAATATACAAAAAACCCCGCTAGATTTAGCGGGGTATATTGTCTTTTTAAATTTATTCTGCTGCTGGTGGTGTAATAAATGCTTTGATAATTACTGGGAACAATGTTGTGAAGAAGACAATTAAAACAACCAAGATAACAATTCCAACAATCAGTCCAATTAACCTTTTCTTTGCTTCCTCTCTCTTGTCTGTTGAGTCTGCCCTTGCCATTTGAACTCCAAGAACAATTGCCCAAACTATTCCAGCGGCAGCAACAATTGCAAGAATAGGAATTAGAACGGTCATAATAGTTGTGTAAATAGTTTCAACCCAACCAAATTTCTGATCCATTATTACAGCCTCTTCTGGCTTGTAGCCCCAGTTCTCCCAGAACTTAGTGCTACCAATAAAGCCCGCTTTAAGTTTCATAATTGTATTTGCCAATTGAAACATTTTTTCACCTCCGTAAATTGCTTTTACCTTAGGTTGTTCAATAATTTTTTAATTATTCTTGCCCCCAAAGTTGATTTACACGAATAATATAACATATATATTTTTTTTTGCAAAACAATTTTAGCATATTTTTTTATTTTTTTTAATTTTATTTTTATTTAATTAATATCTAAAATTTTTAAATTTCTTTTTATAGGATTTATATGACCTTCTTCTAACCAAAACAATTGTTAAAACAACCCCAACAATTACAACGACGCCGGCAATGACAATCAACGCAATTGCCCAGGCTTCAAGGCCACCACCATCGTCAGGAATTTCCCTAAAGGCAGCCGAAACGGTTGTTGCAATTGATGGATTTATGTCAATTGAAAGATTTGTTGATTCTTGCAAAACTCCGTTAATATACCAGCCAACAAGCTCCATTCCCTCGTTTGGATTTGCTGTCAATGTTATTGTTTGACCAATGATAACATTTTGAGAGAAGTTTTTTGAATATGTTTCGCCATTTAAGGAAATCGTTCCCCCACTTCCAATTTCAATTGTTAGTGGAACGGTGTACTCTGAGAAATATGCAATTATATTTGCAACAAGGCCATTTTCTGTTGGAATAACTCTTGGATAGAAGCGCGCGCTTGTTGAGGTTTGTTCGTTGTTTAGTTCAATTGTAATTGACCTAAGCGACGTTGTTTGGGTTGTTAAATTTCCGTCAACCCACCTGTTTGCAAAGACAAAGTTCCCGCTCTCTGAGTCATCTACAACAAGCGAAACAACTTCGCCGTTTAAATATTCCTCAATTGTAAACGTGAAATTGGAGGTAAACCTTTCCTCTCTGTTTGCCGCGGTTTTTGTAATTACTCCAATGTTGTTCTGGCTTGTTTCCGTTTCGTTGTTGAAAAGATAGACGTTAACTTCAACTGGTTTTCCCTCTATTCTAACGTCATAGTTCCCCTCTGTTCTTGAAGATGCAACAAAGGAAATTTTCGTTTGCCCTGTTTCTTCGTCAACGGTCACCGTGTAGCCATCTTGTGAAACAGACGGAGAGTCATAGGAAATTTCTGAAACAGAATAGCTGTTTTGCATCCAGTTTGTGAACGTGAAGAACTTGTTAAAATCTCTAAACTGGTTTCCGTCTTCGCTGTAAAAAGTTGCCGTAAGCGTTATTGTTGCACCCGTTGTTATATCAATTGATGTTCCGCTTTGGCCGTCTATTTCAAGCGTGTAGTATCCCCTAAGATAGTTTCCGCCCGGCGTGAAAGAAACTTCGTTTTGACCAACAACAGAAATTGTTACAACAGCAAATTTTTGAAGCGAAGGAAAGAAATATCCAAGTTGAGGAATTATTGAAGTATCCTTCCAAACGTTCTCAAAATCCCACATTCTAAACTCATTCCAAGCCCAAGAATCAAAAGATTGGCTGGTTGGCATTGCCGAAACGGCGCCAACGCTTGAGTTAACGCTAAAGCCAACCGAAGCCGCATTCCCAACCCCGCTTGAAAAGTTCATCATGCTTGTTGAAAGGTTTGAAAGCGAGAGATATTTTCCATACATAACTTCCGGCCAAAGCGAGCTGTTTTGCGAAACCGCGCCAACAATTCCGCCGCGTCCAACGTTGTTTGGCGAAAGCGACGCTAAAAAGCTGAAGAACATTGTGTTGTTAATTTTAAGCCCACTTCCCCTTGCAAGGCCAACAATTCCGCCAAAGGTAACACTATTTGTCGATGAAGAGTTGTTAATTTTAATTGGCGCCGCTTCAAATGTTATTGCAGCAAGGTTTCCGTTTTTTGAAACAATTTCGGAAACAAGGCTTGTTGTTGGCGCAACATAAACGTTAATTATCTCCCCGTTTACAACATGGCCGGCAATTCCGCCAAAATTGCTTGAAATTGAACTTTCTGTTTCGCCCTGAAGAATTGAAATTGATGGAACAGCGTAACTGTTGTTAATAAAGCTGTCCAGCGCCTCCCCAACAATTCCGCCAAAAGTTATTTGCCCAGCGTAGGAATATGTTTCAAACTGAAAGGTTTCTCTAACAGAGGCAATTGTTTCTGCAAAAACTTGGGCATTGAAGGCTCCATCTTGCTCGGTGACAACCGCGCAATATCTTGACGAATCAGAACCAGAATTTATGTTGAAAAGGAAAATTCCCGCTCTGTTGAAAACCAAATTCCCGTTTTCAACGGTAATAACTTGTTCGGTTGAATTTAAAATTTCCAAATCCTCTTCTCTAACAGAGGAAGGGGCGTTTGTTTGAGAGAAAAATGTTGTTTCAAGGTTTCCATTTTCCAGGACAACGCTTGCAACATAGTTTTCTGTTCTTTGGTTTCTAACAACGCTAAAATTCCAAAGCCCAGCAGTTTTAAAGAACAAATAGTTGTTTTCAATTTCAAAAACATCTTGCGGCTGTAACTCCTCAAGGTTAAAGACCTCAACGGAAGCAACGCTTGAAAGCGCCGTTCTTTCGCTTCCGGAAATCATTGTTGAAAAAGTTGAGGCATATTGCTCCTCTTGCCTAACAATTTGGCTTGCAGAAAGCGAAACATTTGCCGAGCAGCCCGAAATTGTTGAAGCTGTTGCCTTTGCCGCAACGGAACCAATTGTTGTTTGCTCGCTTCCCTCAATTGCAATTTCAACCTCCAGGCCAAGGTCTTTAACCGTTGCCCCATTTAAAACGCCAAAAAAACCAACGTTTTCACCGGTTGAAAGCGAAACGCCGCTAATTTGCTTTCCGTTTCCATCAAAAGTTCCGCTAAACGGATTTTCGTCTGTTCCAATTGGAGAAAACTCCTGGCCAAGGTTAAAGGACGCCTCTAGGCGATAGTAAAGCGAGTTTCCCGTTCCGCCGTTAATTAAATCTCTGAAATAAATTAAATCTTCCTCGCTGGAAATTAAATATGGGTTTTCCTGCGTTCCCTCGCCGTCAAGCGAAATTTCCGGCTCTGCAAAAACGCTTCTTGCCCCCAAACCCAACAATAAAACAAGCGAAAAAACTAAAATTGAAATTAAAAAATAATTTTTTAAGGTTTTCATTTGTTCCCTCTTTAAATTAATATATACCATATTTGCTTAAATAAACCAAATCTATTTCAAAAAAAGAATTTTACATATTTTTTAAATTAAGGTATAATAAAAGCCATGGAGCAGGAAATTGCAGTTTTGTTTGGGCTTAGCCTAAGCGGCAACGACGACGGCTATGCAAGTTTAAAAGAACTTGAAAGGCTTTGCGAAACCGCAGGCGTTTTGGTCTGTGGAAAGCTTTTTCAACGCGCAAAAGAAATAACGCCGGCAACATACATTGGAAGCGGAAAGGTTTTGGAGCTTAAGGAACTAATTGAGAAAAACGGCGCAAACCTTGCAATTTCAGACAACGAACTTTCCGGCTCCCAAGTAAACAACCTTTCCCAGACCCTTGGCGTTAAAGTTGTTGATAGAACAACGTTAATTTTGGACATCTTCGCAAAGCGCGCCCTTTCAAACGAAGGAAAGCTTCAGGTTGAGCTTGCAATGTTAAAATACTATCTCCCCCGCCTTTCTGGAATTTCTGGAACCAGCGGAAGGTTTGGAAGCGGCGGCGTTGGAATGCGCGGCCCGGGCGAAACAAAGCTTGAACTTGACAAGCGAAAAATTAAGCTCCAAATTCAAAAACTTGAGGCGCAAATTGAAAAAATAAAAAAGGACAGGCAACTAAGGCGAAAAAACAGGGCTTCAAACGTCAAAAACGTTTCAATTGTTGGCTACACAAACGCCGGAAAGTCAACGCTTATGAACCTAATTACAAAAGCAGGAATTTACGCAGACGACAAGCTCTTTGCAACGCTTGACACAACAACCCGCCTCCTCTTTTTAAAGCCAGGAAAACAAGTTGTTTTAACGGACACGGTTGGTTTCATAAACAAACTTCCAAAGGCCTTTGCCCCCGCTTTTAGCGCAACGCTTGAAGAAGTTGCAAACAGCGACCTAATAATCCATTTAATCGACTCAACGGACAAAAACCTTGAAACCCACATAGATGTCGTTCTTGGAGAACTTGAAAAGCTTGGCGCAACCAAAATTCCAAGGCTAACTGTTTTTAACAAAATTGACGTTTTAACAACGGACCAAAAAAGAGAGCTTAGGGAAAAATTCCCAGACGCAATTTTAATCTCCGCAAAAAAGGGAGAAAATGTTGAGGAAATTAAGGACCAAATTTTAAAAATTCTTTGGAACTAACAAAACAATTGGATATAATTAAAAAAACAAAGGAGAAAATTATGGAATTAAATGAATATCAAAACCTTGCAATGAAAACGAAAAAACCTTGGGGAGAAGATGTTAAAGGCCAGCTTACGGACTCGATTTTGGGCCTAACCGGCGAAAGCGGCGAGGTTGCGGACATAATTAAAAAATATTTTGCCGGCGTCAAGGAGCTTGACAAGGACCACCTAATAAACGAAATGGGCGACGTCATGTGGTATCTAGCAGAACTTGCCGAAACGCTTGGAACAACTCTTGACGAAATTGCAACGCTGAACATAGAAAAATTAAAGGCCCGCCACGGCGAAAAATTTAGCGGCTATGGAAACCGAAACGGAAAAGGAAAATAAGCTTGTTAAAAGCCAGTTTTAAAATTGGCTTTTTTTAATTATTAAAAAATGATAAAAATTTTAATAAAATTGTTAAAAACAATAAAACCTCTCTTTTTTCTTAGAAAAAATAATCAACAAAAACGAAAGCAAAAGCAAACACATTTAAAATAAGATGTTTAATAAAATAAATTAATAAATAAACATAAATAAGTAAATATTAAGAAATAAACAAATAAAAAGATAAATGGGCAAATAAATGGATAAATAAAAAGTAAATAAAAGAAAACAGACTAATAAACGGAAAAAACTAACCCCAAAAAAACAATTAAAAAAACCAGGCCAATTCGCCTGGTTTTAATCAATTAATAAAACTTAAAGCTATTGAACATCCGTCCTTGTGTAAGTTCCCGCTCCAGAGAAGTTTGTTTGGGTTTCGCTTCCCCCGTCCTTAACCCAAGTTCCATAGGTTGGAAGCGCCGCGCTAAGCGTTGAGCCGGCTTCAACAACAATTTCGGTTAGGTTTGTCAAGTTTCTGTCTTTAAACAAGAAGCCATCTAGCAGGCTTGTTACATTTTCGCCAAGTATTAATTTGACAAGGTTTGTACAGCCCTCGAAGGCAGTTGAAGTTGATGAAGTAAACATTTCAATGTCTCCATTAATTGTAATTTCAGTTAAACTTGAACAATGGTTAAAGGCATAAGTTCCAAGTCGTGTAATCCCTTCTGGAATTGAAATTGAAGTTAAATTGCTGCAATTATAGAAAGCATACTCTCCAATTATAGTTAACTGGCTGTTTTCTTCAAAAATGACAGTCTCTAAAGCCCAACAATCACTGAAAGCAAATCGATTAATTTCTTTAGCTCCTGCGGCAATTGTTATTTGAGTTACCAAACCCCTTGAAATTGAAGGCGCCAAGGCAATGTATTCTCCAGTTGTTTCATTGATGTAATAATTTACATTTCCGCTCTCTTCAATTCTTCCCTGTGCCTGCTGGCCATTTGCAACCACTTCTTTTGCGTAATAAGCAACCCACCCATGTCCAGATTCTCCTTTTGTTATTTCCAAACTTGAATTATTGTAAACTATTGCTAATGAATAGCACTGTTCGAAAGCCGGAGATCCAATTGAAGTTACTCCCTTTGGAATTGTGATTGAGGTTAAACTTCCACATCTGTAAAATGCATATGGGCTAATTTCTGTTGTAGAGTCTAAAAGAGTTACATCTGTTAATGAATCACTAGATATTGATAGAGTTAAAACAACATATTCTCCTGTTGTCTCATTGATATAATAGTTTACATTGCCAATATCTTCAATGCTTCCCTGTGCCTGTTCTCCATTATTCACAATTTCTTTTGCATATTGCCCCAAATAGCCACAACTTGATGAGCCATCAATTGTCAAACTTGAATTGTTATAGACTATTGCCAGCGTATAACAACTATAGAAAGCAGAACCTCCAATTGAGGTCACTCCTTCTGGAATTGTGATTGAGGTTAAACTTCTGCAACCAGTGAAAGCAGAATCGCCAATTGAGGTCAATGTGCTTGGAAGGCTTATTGATGTTAAAGCATTACAGTTATAAAAAGTATTCGAGCGAATTTCTGTTACTCCTTCTGGAATACTTATTGATGATAGATTACTGCAATTACTAAAAGCAGAACCGCCAATTGTTGTTATGTCACTTGGTAAATCAATTGATGTTAAATTAGCACAGTTTATAAAAGCACCATCTGAAATTATTCTGCAGCCCTCAGGAAAATTAAATTCTGTTATAGTAGAGTCCGCAATTTCAACCAAAACTAAATAATTGTTTGTTTCGTTGCCTAAATATTCATTATTATCTGAATCTGTGTAATATGTTAAGCTGCCACACATGTTAAATGCATAAGCCCCAAGTGTTTTTAAACTATTTGGAAGACTAACCGAAGATAATGCGCTACAGCCATCGAAAGCCCCATTTCCGATTGAAACCACTCCTTCGGGAATTATTACTGAGCTTAGACTGCTGCTCCACCGGAAAGCCTCCACTCCAATTGAATAAACTCTGTAAGAGCTATCTCCGCTTGTTACTGTTGGAGAAATTGTGTAATCTCCGCCCTGGAAGCTCGAATCCATACCTGTAATCTCGGCAAGTTTTGCTTCGTTGTAGAAGGTGTAGATCAAACCTTCAACCGTTTGGCTTGTTGAGGTTGTTTGGTTAAAGAGGGCGAAGTAAGTTGTTGGAGAATCTTCTGTAAGCTCAAATGAATAAGATGTTGAAGTTGAAAGGATTTCCATTGTGTTTGGGTCCAAAGACGTTGCCCAAGCGAGGAAGGTGTTGGGGCTTGAAGGCGTTGCGGTTAACGCAACCGTGTCGCCAAGGTCAAACGTTCCGCCGCCGGAAACTGAACCAAGATCTGCTTGGTTTGCGGATGCTTGAATGGATGTCAAATTTTCTGCCTCTGTTTCGTCAACAAGAGTCATTAAATATTTGTATTCTCCATTTACGCTTTTATTAGGATTTGTTGGAGAAAGGGTTATTGTGTAAGAAATTGAGGAAGAGATTGGAACTTCTATATATCTTCCAAGGGCGTCTTGGGAGCTTGAGG
>CALWHN010000024.1 GCA_944380415.1 uncultured Clostridia bacterium
AACACTCCTCTCCTACCACAAGTTTAACGAGCGCGAGTCGGCAGAAAAAATTTTAAAGCTTGCTCAGGAGGGCAAGGAAATTTGCGTAATTTCCGACGCTGGAACGCCGGGGATTTCAGACCCGGGAGGAATTCTTATAAAACTTCTTGTAGAAAGTGGCGTTGATTACACGCTTGTTCCCGGGCCTTGCGCGCTGATTAGCGGGCTTGTTTTAAGCGGCTTTGACTCCAGAAATTTTTATTTTGCCGGTTTTCTTCCAGAAAAGACTTCAGATAAAGAACTTTTAATTTCTCAAATTATAACGCTTAAATCAACGTTGATATTCTACATCTCTCCCCACAACTTAAAGACTGACATTGAATTTTTGTTTAAAAGCCTTGGAGACAGGCGAGCGTGTTTGATAAAGGAAATTACAAAACTGCATGAAACAAAAGTTTTCTTCAGCCTTTCAAGCCTCCCGGAAATTGACAGCCGCGGCGAATTTGTTTTGGTTGTTGAAGGGGCAAGCGAAGAGGATTTCTCTAAGATGACGATTATTGAACATGTAAAATTTTATATCAACCTTGGGTTTGGAAAAAACGACGCGATTAAAAAGGTTGCAAAGGAGCGCGGGGTTAACAAAAACAAGGTTTACACAGAGGTTTTAAAAATTTAAAGAAGGCTTTGCCTTCTTTTTTTTTAAATAAAAAAAACAATTTTTCATATAAATTAACATGAAATATAAAAAATTTTTGAAAAGTTTGAGCCCTAAAGATGCAATTGTTTATTACAACTACGATCTCGCTCCTCACACCTCATTTAAAATTGGCGGAAAGGCAAAATATTTCGTTGTTGTAAAAAATGAAAAAACCCTCAAAAATCTTCTTTCAAAATGTAAAAAGTTTTTTATTCTTGGCGGAGGAACAAACACCCTGCTCTCATTTAACTATTACAGTGGAACAGTCATTAAACTTGGCGGAAACTTTTCAAGACTTTACGTTGGAAAAAACAAGTTAACAGCAATGGCTGGCGCAAATCTTTTCTCTCTTTGTAAGCTTGCAAAGGACAGCTCACTTAGCGGCCTTGAATTTCTTTATGGAATTCCTGGAACTGTTGGCGGGGCAATTTTTGGGAATGCTGGCGCTTTTGAGGAGGAAATTTTAAGCCGCGTCACACGCGTTAAGGTTTTTAAAGACGGGAATTTTTTTTGGACCAAAAACTTTTCTTTCTCCCACAGAAATTCAAGTTTTAAAAAGGACGGAAGCATAATTTTGGGCGCGCAGTTTTCTCTTTCTCCCGGGGACAAAAAAGAAATTGAAGAAAAAATGAAAGATCTTTTGGCGCGAAGAAAACAAACCCAGCCCTATGGCGCATTTTGCGCGGGAAGCATCTTTAAAAGGCTTGAAGTTGGCGACCAAACAATATTTCCTGCAAAAATAATTGACAACCTGGGGCTAAAAGGTGTTAAAATAGGAGGGGCGAAAGTCAGCGAGAAACACGCGGGGTTTATTTTAAACTTTGAAAAAGCCTCGGCAACAGATGTTCTCAGGCTGATTAAAAAAATTAAAAAAATTGTCTATAAAACCAACAACTTAACGCTTGAAGAAGAAATTATAATCTTTGGAGGAAAGAGGTTTGATTTTAACAGGAGATTTCCACACTCACACACCCTTCAGCCACGGGAAGGGAACAATTTTAGAAAATGCGATTTCGGCAAAGAAAAAGGGCCTTAAGGCAATTGCAATAACAGACCACGGCTTTAACCATAAACTTTATGCGATGAAGAGAACAGATCTTGATGAGATGAGAAGGCAATGTTTAGAGGCTGAAAAGTTGACTGGCGTCAAAGTTTTGCTTGGCGTTGAGGCAAACTTTATTTCAAACGATGGAACGATTGATTTAAATGAAGAGGATTTTTCCAAGCTGGATTTGGTCATTGTTGGGCAACACAAGTTAGTGACAGCAAAAACTTTTAAGGACCAGTTTAGCCTTTTTGTTAGAAACAACCTTTCAAAAATTTTTCCAATTTCAAAGAAAAAACTTGAGAAAAACACAAACGTCTATCTCCAAGCTTTAAAGAAATATAAAATAGACATCCTCTCTCATCTAAATCGAGGAATGAGAGTGGACACCCTTAAAGTTGCCCTTGCCGCAAAGGAGGCAGGAACACTTATTGAACTTAACGGCAAGAAAATTTTCTTCACGGACGAAGAGATGGTTGAAATGGCAAGGGCTGGCGTAAAATTTATTTTAGATTCTGATGCCCACAGCTCAGAGCGCGTAGGCGAAGTTAACAACGCAATTGCGCTTATAACCCGCCTTAACATTCCGCTTGACTTAATTGTTAACATTGACAAATTGCCTCAGTTTAAAAAGGAGGAAAAATAGTTGGAGTCCTTTTCTAAAGCAACCAAAGCAGAGCTACTTTCTGAAAACGCAAAAGTTTCCAGCGCTTTTTTCTTTGGCCTCTTTGTTTCAAGCGGAAGCTACGAAGAGGAGGGGAATGTTGAAATCACAACAGATTTGACAAGCCTGTTTTCGTTTTGCAAAAAAAATTTAAAAATATTATTGAAAAAATATGAAATTAATGAAAATATTGATGAAAATATTCAAAATTTAGAGAGTTTTAAAATAAATAATAAAATTTTTTATAAAATTATTTTTAAAAATAATATTTTGGAAAAATTGTTTGATAAATATGGCTTAAATATTGAAAATAATATAGAAAATAATTTACATTTAATTTCTGAAAAAAATGAGGATATAAAAAATTTTTGCAAGGGAATGTTCATTGGCTGCGGAACGTCAAGCATAAAAATTAGCCAAAAGCCAAACGAAAAGACCTCGAGCGGCTATCATCTTGAATTCGCATCCAAAAGCCTTCCTCTTCTTCGGGAGTTCGCCCACATTTTGGCGCAGTTTGACATCTTCCCAAAATTAATTAAGAGAAAGAACATCTATGTCCTATATTTAAAAGACGCAGCCCAAGTTTCAAACATGCTTGCATTAATTGGCGCTAATAGCTCCGTTTTAACTCTTGAAAATGAAATAGCAAAGAGGGATTTTAGAAACAAGATCAACCGCCAAACAAACTGTTTGAGTGCAAACATTTCAAAAACAGTTGACGCAAGCCTTAAACAGCTTGAGGCAATTGAAAAGATTGACAGAAAAATTGGCCTTTCCGCTCTTCCGCCAGATCTTGAAGAAGTTGCCCTTCTTAGACTTGCAAATCCAGAGGAGCCGCTTTCCTCTCTTCTCCTTCTTTCCAACATTAAATTGACAAAAAGCGGGCTTAATCACAGGCTTAGAAAAATTGTTTCGATTGCTGAAAAATTATAGAATTTTCACTTGCAAAAAAACCTTTAAAGGGTGTAAACTAAACCTATGGAAAAATTTGTTCATCTTCACAACCACACTGAGTTTAGCCTTCTGGACGGATGTGCAAGAATTAAACAACTTGTTGAAAAAACAAAGGAGCGCGGATGGGATGCAGTTGCAATAACAGACCACGGAAACATGTATGGCGCTCTTCAATTTTATTCTGCCTGTTTGGCCGCAGGAATCAAGCCAATTATTGGAACGGAGTTCTATCTCTGCGACAATCTTCATGTTAAGGCTGGGAAGCAAAAGCTTTACCACCAAATTTTGCTTGCAAAAAACAACACAGGCTATAAAAACCTTTTAAAATTAAATTCAATTGCCTTTAAAGACTGCTTCTATTATAAGCCAAGAATTGACTTTGACACGCTCAAAGAGCACAGCGAGGGCCTAATTTGTTTAAGCGCTTGCTTGGCCGGGAAAGTTCCTCAATCAATTTTGCTTGGTCAATTTGAAGAGGCAGAGCGTGCGGCAAAGTGGTTTAAAGAGGTTTTCGGGGAAGATTTTTACTTGGAAGTTCAAAACCACGGCCTCTCTGAGCAGCAGGAAGTTAACAAATTTTTAAGAGTTCTTTCCGATAAATTAAACATTAAACTTGTTGCAACAAACGATTGCCACTACATTGAAAAGTCCGATGCAAAGATGCAAGACGTTTTGATGTGCGTTCAAATGGGAAAGAGAATTGACGACCCAGACCGGCTTAAGTTTGAAACAGACGAATTTTATTTCAAAACTTATGACGAAATGAAAGAAGCTATGGCTGGCTTTGAAGACGCCCTTGCAACAACGCTTGAAATTGCGGATAAATGCGACGTCATCATTAGGTCCAAAGCCCATGGAGATATTCCCGGGATTGATGAAAAATATGTCATGCCGGCAAACGAAAATTACATTCCGCCCTATCACCCAGAAAACGGAATGACTTGTTATGAATATTTAAGGCACTTGACTTTTGAGGGCTTAAAGAAAAAATATAAAGAAATAACTCCTGAGATCATGCAAAGGGCGGAGAGCGAGCTTGAGATAATTCATTCTCAAGGTTTTGTTGAATATTTCCTTGTCGTTTGGGATTATATCAATTATGCAAGAGAAAACGGAATTCCCGTTGGCCCAGGAAGAGGAAGCGGCGCGGGAAGTATTGTTGCTTATGCAAGCGGAATAACTTTGGTTGACCCGCTTAAATATGATTTAATCTTTGAAAGGTTTATCCATAAAGAGCGCGTTTCCATGCCGGACTTTGACGTTGACTTCGATTACGACAGAAGGGGCGAAGTTATTGACTATGTTAGAAGAAAATATGGCGAAGACAACGTTGCGCTCATCGTAACATTTGGAACAATGGCCGCAAAAAACGCAATTAGAGATGTTGCAAGAACACTTAACATGCCATATTCAGAGGCAGACAAAATTTCTAAATTAATTCCAAACCGCCTTCCAGCTGGGATAAAGAAACCCCCGGTTTTAAAATATTATTTTGGAACAACGGGAAAGGAAGAGAACAACAAATACATAATCCCAGAGCTTAGAGAGCTTTATGAGCAAGACCCAGCAGTTAAAGAAATTGCGGACATGGCAATTAAGCTTGAGGGAAGCCCAAGAAACACTTCAACTCACGCAGCGGGCGTTTTAATTGCCCCAACCAGAGTTGACGACTATGTTCCTCTTGCAAGAAACGATGAAGATATAACAACTCAATATAACATGATTGAGCTTGAACAGCTTGGCCTTTTAAAAATGGATTTCCTTGGACTTAGAACGCTTACGGACATTGACAAGGCAATTAAATATGTCAAACAAAACAAGGGAATTGACATAGATTTCTATGCAATGGAATATGACGATAAAAACGTTTATGACCTTATAAGCAGCGGAAAAACAGACGCAATTTTCCAACTTGAAAGTGACGGAATGAAGCGCTTTATGAGGGACCTTAAACCAGACTGTTTGGAAGACATAATCGCCGGCGTTTCACTATATCGCCCAGGCCCAATGGATTCAATCCCAAGATACATAAAAAACAAGCAAAACCCAAGCGAAATTAAATATGCCCACCCGTGCCTAGAGCCAATTTTGAATGTTACCTATGGTTGCATCGTCTATCAAGAACAAGTTATGAAAATCTTCCAGGTTATGGGTGGATATTCAATGGGCCAAGCGGACAATGTTAGGCGAATTATGGGCAAGAAAAAAGTTGAAAAGATGCCAATTGAAAAGAAGAAGTTTATTGAAGGTTGGGAGGATCCGACCGGAAGGGCTTCAATTCCTGGCGCGCTAAAGCTTGGAATCAGCAGAGAGGTTGCAGAGCAAGTTTTCTCAGAAATGGAATCTTTTGCCCAATACGCCTTCAACAAGTCCCACGCCGCCGCCTATGCCTTTTTGTCCTACCAGACAGCATATTTAAAGTGTTACCACGAAATTGAGTTTTTGTGTTCCGTTCTCAACAACAGAATAACAAACTCCGATGAAATTAAAAAATATGTTACCTATGTCAAAGAGGAAGGTTTCAAAGTCTTTCCCCCAGACATCAACAAGAGTCAAACATATTTTTCTGTTGAAGATGGAAACTTGCGTTTTGGCCTTGCAGCTGTTAAAAATGTTGGAATTTCGCTCATTGAGAGCATAATTGAAGAGCGAGAAAAAAACGGGCAGTTTAAAGATTTTATGGATTTTATCAAACGCGTTGACGCCCAGGCAAGAAACAAGCGCTGTTTGGAAAGTTTAATTCTCTCCGGAGCATTCGATTGTTTTGGACTCCACCGCTCCCAACTTATGAGCGTTTATGAAACGGCCGTAAGCAGAGTTAGCGCAGAAGCAAAAAAGCAGGCAACAGGCCAATTCTCTCTCTTTGACACTTCTGATGACTCATCTCTTGAGGACAAGCTTGACTATCCTAACATAAAAGAATTTAACAAGGAATCACTTTTAAAGTTTGAAAAGGAAGTTGTTGGAATTTATCTTTCGGGTCATCCGCTAGATGATTATCTTGATAAATTTAAGCAATACAATTTCAACACCAGCATGTTGGATACAACCTCAGATGTCGAGGAGGGCGATCATCTTGAAGAGGAACAGTCGGAGCAATTTATAAATTCTGGCCTTGAAAACGACATGAGAGTTGTTTGCGGGGGAATAATTTCCGATATAAGAAAAACAATGACAAAGAGCGGAAACAAGGAAATGGGCTTTGCCAAACTTGAAGACCTTTATGGAACAATTGATTTGACAATTTTCCCTGGGCCATATCGAAACGTAAAACACCTTTTAGTTGAAGACTCAATGGCAACTATAAAGGGAAAACTTAATTTTAGAGATGGCGAAAAACCCTGCATTATTGTTGATGAAATTTTGCCCTGGAAAGCAGAACAAAAGCCGGCAGAGGAAAAGATTGAAAAGCTCTGTTTAAAATTTAATGTAACCGACATTCCTCTTTACAACACAATTGCTGGAATAATAAATTCCTATCCCGGCAAAAGCGAAGTTTTTGTTCGCTGCTCCGAAACGGGAAACGCGTTTAAAATGAACAAAGAGGTTTCAATTTCTCAACATCTTCTCGGCGAGCTTTTGGGAGTTTTGGGTGAAGATGATGTCATTGTTAAATAGGAGGAAAAATATGAAAGTTGGAATTTTAACAAGCGGCGGGGATGCGCCAGGAATGAACGCCTTTATTTCAAAGTTTACAACCTTGGCAACAGCAGCCGGCTTTGAGGTCATTGCTTTTAAGTTTGGCTATCAGGGTTTGATTGACAACTCAACAAAACCGCTGACAAGAGAAGACGTTTCAAACATCGCCCATCTTGGCGGAAGCAATATAAAAAGCACGCGAAGCAGCG
The DNA here is from genome assembly GCA_944380415.1 of uncultured Clostridia bacterium. Taxonomy (GTDB): domain Bacteria; phylum Bacillota; class Clostridia; order Christensenellales; family UBA1242; genus UMGS687. Next base: position 7,188 of record CALWHN010000024.1, read on the forward strand.
AGTTCTTAACAAAGCAGGGCTTTAAACGCGCAATTCAAAACATCAAATTAAATGAAATAGATTGTTTGGTTGTTCTAGGCGGTGACGGAACCCTTCGCGGAGCGAAGGAGCTTTCAGCCGCAGGAATCAAAATTGTTTATATCCCAGCGACAATTGACAACGACCTTTCCTACACAGATCAAACCCTTGGTTTCGACTCGGCCGTAAACGCCGCAGTTGACGCAATTGACAAAATTAAGCAAACAATGCTTTCCTTAAACAGAATTTTCATCTGCGAAGTAATGGGAAGGCACTGTCCCGACATTGCAATTAGCAGCGCAATTGCAACAGATGCAACAATTTTAATAAAGGAAGCAAAAAACTTTTCTTTTAAAGAAATCCTCTCAAAAATTAAAGAAGCAATTGAGGAAGGAGAAGAAGCTCCGTCAATTGTAATTAGAGAAAACATCTTGGACGTCTTTGAGCTTGCTAAAAAAATTCAAAACGAACTTGACATTGAAACAAGAGCCTGCCGAATTGGCTATGTTCAAAGAGGAACATCCCCCTCTGTTATGGATAGAATTTTGGCAAGAAAATTTGCTCAAGCTGTCCTGGATTTAATTTCCTCAAAAAAATTTAATCGCGCAGTTGGCCAAGTTAAAAACAAAATAATAACCAAAAACTTAACAGAAATTTAAAAACCGGATAACTCCGGTTTTTTTAATCATTGGGGCTGTTTTTTTGACCAAACTTTTCTGCTAGCTCATCTTCCTTTTTTTCCATTCCCTTTAGATTGAGTCTGTCCTTAACAATATTAATCTTCCCTTTTTGCCTGATTGCAGAAATAACAAGCCAGATTGCGGCAAAGCCAAAGAGAATATAAATTATTCTGCTAAAAATATTTGCCTGAGTTCCAAAGAAGCCTGCAATTATATCATATTGAAGCATTCCAATGCTAAGCCAGTTTACACTTCCGAATAAAACAATTATAAAAGAAACGAATGTGATCATATTTAATCTCCGAATATAGTTTTTTTCAATTTTGGGTTTTTTATTCTGGCAGTGCAAATTGATTCCCCTTCTTCCTCTTGGTATACTCTCTTAAAAAGGAGATTTTATGGATTATAGCTTAGAACTTGTTAAGTTGGAAGAACTAGAAAAGCGTTTAAACTCGCTGAGCAAAACAATTAAATCTGAAAGTGCTGAAATTGTTTCACTTTCAGAATATGTTTCATTGATTTATGAAATGGTAAAGCTTTTGCGCCTCAATGTCGACGCAATTTTCCAAGCAGATGAAAGCTTTTATAATTATGTATTAACATATAACATAACAGCAAAAACTTTGGGAAGCGGCGCGGTTGAGTCTGACAGAATATATTTCATGTGCAAACCAAATGTAAAGCTATTTATAAAAGTTAAAGCAGAAATATATTTTGAAAATTTTAGAAGTTCTTCAGATGGATATTTTAAAGCTTTTCTAAATACAACAGACCAAGTTGGAGGGCTTATTTATGAGGAGTTATATGACGATTTTCCTCTCAACACCACACAAACCAAAACAATCGAATTTACATATGAATTCACGCCAACAGAAGAAACAAACAGCTTATTGTTTGTTGTTAAAGGTCTTGGAACGCTTGCTTTCTATGGGACATCTGGCTTTAATGATCTTCAAGTTGAAATCTACGGATATAATGTAATAAATATAACAAGAGACTATGGATTTAAGCTTTTTATAACCAAAACACACTATTATTTAACTAAAAATTTTGTAGATCATATTGAATACGCTAAGATGCCAATTGATCAAGTTGATCTTTCAACCGGCTTCACAACACTTGCAGATTTCGCCCCGGGAATTTCAACTTATGGCAATCCCGTTAGAGTTTTTAATGGAACATATGTCCCCTGTGTTGAATACAATTCAGAAACCGACACGGTTTTTATCAACAGCGAAAAAGAAATGTTCTACATTTGTTACAGTTATGGAAACCGGGTTATTTATGTTCAAATAAATTTATATTCTGGCGATGATAATGAAGACAAAATTCCAATACGATGTGGACAGGGCTACACAATTGGCCACCCATATGCAAAAACAGAGTTACCATATAATATAGGTTGTATTAACACCTGTATAGACAGTCGAGCAAGATTTAGAGTTTCAACCTATCCAGACGAAATGTACATTAGATATAAACATGCCAATATAGTTGACGAATACATTGAACTGGTTTCAATCTTTGCAAAGGACTGGGAGGACAACATTGGGAGTCGAGATCCGTGCTTCTTGGCCGTCAAACCAAATCTTGAAATTTGGTTTCACAATGGCTATGACGCAACCCAACGCTTTCTTGTTGCAAAAGGCTATCAAGTTAACGGCTTTATGCAAAGTGATCGTTCAATTAATGTTTACTATCGTTGGCTCAACACCGTGTATAAAAGACATCTAAGCTATGACTCTGCAACAGGAGAACATTCTCTTGACGAGGCCGTTGAAGTTTTTGAAGATACTTTTGAAATTCTAGAAGGCTATGGAGACGACTATTTCATAAACAAACTTGGAACTTGGGAATATGTAAACCCTTCATCAACAACAACTTGATAATTCCCTTCCTTATTTTAAACAAATAAATTTGCCGCTAGAATATGGAAAACAAAGTAAACAAGCACGTTCGGCCAAAAGCCAAACTTGCCTGCCAGGCGGCACAAAAAAACCAAGCAAACTCTGCTTGGTTTTTTTAATCTTTTAAAACTGTTCTAAACATCCGTCCTCGTGTAAGTTCCCGCGCCGGAGAAGTTTGTAACGGTTTCGCTTCCCGCGTCCTTAACCCATGTTCCATAGGTTGGAAGCGCCGCGCTAAGCGTTGACCCTTCCTCAACAACAATTTTGGTTAGTTTTGTTAATTGGCTTATAAGCAAACCGCTCGGAAGGCTTGTAACGTCCGCCCCCAGCGTTAACGAAGTTAACTTGTCACAACCCGTGAAAGCATATAATTCCAAACTTGTAATATTTCCGTTGATTGTTATTTCGGTTAAACTGCTGCAACCATAGAAAGTCTGAGTGCCAATTTCTGTCACTCCTTCTGGGATTGTTATTGAGGTTAAACTGGTGCAATAAGAGAAAGCATAGTAGCCAATTTCTATTGTTCCTTTTCTAATTGTTACACTTGTTAAGGAATCTCTTGGAACTGAAGGAGCTAGGGCAATCTTTTTTCCCGTTTCTTCGTTCACATAATATTGAACATTTCCTTCAACTACAATTTCTCCAACCTGCGGGTTTTCACTTGTTACTATTTCCTCGGCATAGTTTCCAACATTGCCATTATCAAAAGAACCTGCCGTTATATTTAAATTTGAATTGTTATACACTATCGCTAATGCATAACAAGAATCGAAAGCACGTTTTGAAATTGAAGTTAATGTGCTTGGAAGAGAAACTGAGGTTAAACTGATGCAACGTTGGAAAGCTTCCTGGCCTATTTTCGTCACTCCTTCTGGGATTGTAATTGAGGTTAAATTGCTGCAACCAGCGAAAGCAGCACTACCAATTTCTGTCACTCCTTCTGGGATTGTTATTGAGGTTAAACCGCTGCAACCAGAGAAAGCAAAATTGCTAATTTCTGTCACTCCTTCGGGGATTGAGATTGAGGTTAAACTTCTGCAACCAAGGAAAGCAGAACCGCCAATTGAGGTCACTCCTTCTGGGATTGAGATTGTGGTTAAACTGCTGCAACCATCGAAAGCAGCCTCGCCAATTGAAATCAACGTGCTCGGAAGCGATACCGAGGCTAAATTTGAACAATTGGTAAAACCACTAATTTGGGTTATTCCCTCTGGGATTTCAATTGAAGTTAATTCAGTGCATTCTAAAAATGCGCGCTCAAGAACAATTTTGCACCCTTCCGGAAAATCAAAGTCGGTTATCGTTTTGTCTGCAACCTCAATCAATATTAAGTAATTATTAGTTGAGTTGCCAAAATATATATCGCCAGTTGTTGGTTCAGTGTAAAAATTTTGGTTTTGTAAATTTTTTGGAAAATCATCAGATGTAGCCGAACCAAAAACTTCTAAAGAGCTGGGGAGAGTTATTGAAGTTAATCTGTCGCAATAATAGAAAGCTTGTCTACCAATCTCTCTAACTCCTTCTGGGATTGTTATTGAGGTTAAACTGCTGCAACCATTAAAAGCACCCTCGCCAATTGAGGTCACTCCTTCTGGGATTGTTATTGAGGTTAAACTGCTGCAATAAAAGAAAGCATAATCGCCAATTGCTTCCACTTGATAGTCGTCTCCCTCAACATATTTATATGACGCATAATCAATTCTAAATTTTAATGGGAAATACTCTGGCTTTGGGTCTAGCATAATTTCACTAAATTTTTCCGAAAATTCCACATAATCTTGATATAAAATTTCCTCTGAATTCTCTCCAAATCGAACATAGAAATT
>CALWHN010000025.1 GCA_944380415.1 uncultured Clostridia bacterium
CCTTACAAGTCGCGGCAAAAATTACAGCGCAGATGTAATTTTTCGTTTGGCCGCGAATACGAGAAAAAACAAGCATCAATGCCGTCCGTTTCGCTGACAAGCGAAACTAGGCCAAAAGCGCAGTTTTTTCTCTTTTGTCGAAATTTGTCGAATTTTGAGATAAGGCCGCATTTTTGTAAAAAAAATATAATTTTTTACAAAAAGATAGCATTTTTGAAAAGCCAATATAATTATAACAAAGCTTTTAGTGTCAGCCGGTCAAAAATAAAAAGGCCTCAGCAGTAGAAACTTTGAAGATTCTCGAATCATTTCGTTGCTAACCAAATAAAAATAAGAAAATTCTACTTTGCAATCAAAAAATATTGCTAACAATTTAATTTAAGATTACTCTCCCGCTATTTTAAAATTTTTGTTGACAGAAATTGTCTTTTAATGTATAATTGCCGTTGGAAATAAGAAATGGACCGCTAGCTCAGCTGGTAGAGCAACAGACTCTTAATCTGTGGGTCCGGGGTTCGATCCCCCGGCGGTTCACCAGATACCAACGGAAAATAGAGAGATTTAGGCTTATCTCTCTATTTTTTTTATTCTATGTTATATACAAAATTAAACCATAGAAAATTAAATTTTTTTTGAGATTGCAAGGTGTTTACAGAAAGTGTAAATATCATCTTTCTATGCAGTTTTCTATGTTCGAAGATAAAAATCGAAAAAATTTATAAAAAATGGAGATTTTTATGGACGAATATGTAGAAATTAAACAAAAAAATGTAATTAACAACTTAATCACTTTTAACAAAAATTTATATAAGGTAGATAGTCTTAAAGAAACAATCGGCACACTCTAAATAATTTAGGCGAGCTTTTGTAAATTAAAGCGTTAAAACTGCAACAGCAATAACGCCGACAAAAAGCCCAACTGCAAGTAGTATTTGAAAAATTCCAACAAATATGTCAAGTTTTTTATATTTTAAGCTTGGAGTTGTTTCAAGTTCAGCTTCCAAATTTTCAATTTTCTTTTGATTTTTTTCAAGCAATGCCTTTCTTTTTTCTGCCTTATAAACCACACCCATAATCGCCATTGCAAAAGCAGTAAAGGCATAAACGCCACAATATTCAAGCGCTGTAATAAAAGTTGCAACAAAGAAAATGCCAATGAAAATTAGAGCAAAAAATTTTGCAGTTCCGCCGCCAAGCGACCCCTCTGTCATGAGCGATGAAAAAAACCAATATTCAAGCCCAAGCGCAGCCCCAACAAAAAGCATTGAAAGAATTATCGCAAAAATTCTTGCGCCAACACCCCCTCTTTCATATCTTCGCATATCTCTATAGTGCCTGCTTGGAACGCTAAAAAGCCAACCTAAAAATTTCATAAATTCCTCCACTTTCTGTTTTAATGATAATATATTTAAGGCCTTTATGTCAAATGATTCCTATGGGTTTTATTGCTTGTAGCGCCGAGTTTAGCCCAGCACCAATTAACGCAATAACCAGATGTCCTTTCTGCTAACAATTTGACTTCAAGCTTAAAACACAAAACAAAAGGTTATTTATAAAACTTGTAGACTAAATTAAACATTAAGTTATCATATAGCTTTTATATAATCAAGATTTATGACAAAAATTTTACTAATTAATTTTAATTGCCTGGCAGGAACGGCTTTTGCTGCTTTAAACATTTGATTTTAATTTTGTTTTGTGATATAATCCTTTTGCTGCACTAGGCGGGGAGCTAGCGGTGCCCTGAACTTGCAATCCGCTATAGCAAGGCTGAACCAGTTGTTTGAGGGAGTTTCTGCTTTGTGGAACGAACTTTTAGCTTGGCGTTGAAGTTAAGGTCTTAAACATTGTTTTGCTGTGAACCATGTCAGGCCCTGACGGGAGCATCATTAAGCAGATTAAAACAAGTGATTTAAGGAAGCTTTGATGGAGCCAGCGCTAACTGTGGCTCACCTGGCAAAATTTTCGAAGCAACTGTGCAGCGCGGCATTGCCGCAAAAAACAAAAGATTATGAAAGAATTTAATAACTTAGAAGACGAAGACCTGTTTGTAATAATGGCATTTTCCCACACAATTAAAAACAATCCCTCTATTTCAAGAGACGCAAAAATTTTAAAAAATTGTTGGAAAGAAAAGATATTTTTGGCATATAAAAGCCAAAATCATAAAACTTTAAACCCGTTAAAGCTTATTTTTTCTGCTAGAAAATTTTGGCAATATCTCTCAGAACATGAACATTTCAACGAAAACTTTTTAAAATGCTCTTCAACAGAAGGTTATGAATATGTTGCAAAAAGATATAACAACTTTATTCAAATGACAAACGAGGCAAGGGCCTATAAAAACAACGTCAAATAAATTTTGAAACGTATGCTGCAACAAGCGACACGCCAAAAATTAACAAAAGATAGAAAGCAAGCAAAAGAAAGCCTTTAAGCTTTCTTTTTTTGTTGTTTTTCTTGTCCTCAAGCTCAACTTCAAAAACTCTTCGCCCTCTTGGAAGCGGCGAAACGCAAAAAACTTCGTTATCACAATATTTAACAGAAACATATTCCCCCGCTTTTAAATAGCCCATAAGCTGGGAAATTGTTTCGTAATCAACCTTATACTTCTTTGGCATAAGCCTAATAAGGTCGTCAACTTCCAAAACTTTATACGACCCCTCTAAACACTCTTTGTTAACTATTCGAAGCAAAGCTTCGCTCCTCTTGTCTAACACAAAGATATTATTTGCTATTCAAAAATTTTTAAACAATTTAACATTCAAAAACGCAAACTGGAACAATAATTTCCTCTTTTGTTCCCCCGGAATGGTGGCCTTTAAGCGGGCTCGGGCTGTTGTTTATGTTAAACGCAACAAACTCCTCGTTTCCAACGGCAATAAAATCCCCAATAAAATTTTTTAATTTTCTTAAATTCTTGCCTTTCCCAAAAAATTTTTGTTTAATTGCCTCTTTTTGGGGAATTAAATCAAAATATTTGACATATTTTTCATTAAAAAGTTTCTTAAATTTGCCCTTCTTCCCAAATTTAATCTTAAAGCTAACAAACCTTGGCTCCATGCTAAGCGGCCTTCTTTGAAGGAGCAAAAGCTCCTTGTCAAATTCAAAATATTTTCTAATGTCAACTTGGCCATGATCGGCGGTTGTTAAAATTAAAACATCTTTGTTTGTTGAAATCAAATTTTTAAGCCCGGCAACAATTGAATTAAATTTTTCTTGGGCTTCTTTAGATTTAACGCCAAATTCGTGCATTGTGTAATCCGGCTCGCTGCAATAGCAATAAAGAAAATGTTTTTCTTTTTCTTTTAAAATTTCGTCAATCTTTAAAAACATCTCGTCAATTGTATTTGCAACTTTGTTTTCAATTTTATTTGAATAGTTTAAATAGCTTGGGCCAACGGTGTAAATTTTTCTGTCTGTCTGCGCCCTGTCCAAGAAACAATTAACTTTTTGCGTATATGGAAGAACTTTTTCCTTTGAAAAGTAGTCCTTACTTGTGTAAAGTTCAACAACTCTCTTTTGCTTTTTTAAATACAGCGTCCACGCCAAAAACAAATGTTCGTCTGGATATTTTCCGCTCATAAGAGTTGTCGTTGCAGAGGTTGTTGTTGGCGGAAGATTTGAAGAAATTTTCAAAACTATGTGGTTTTTATAAAACGAATCTTTTTTAGAAAAATTTTCAACATTGTAAACGCCAAGGCCGTCAAAAATAATAAAAACAACGTCTTTTTTCTCCTTTTTAAGCTCCTCCTCCAATTCTTTTAATGTTGGAACAGTTGTTCTTGCCCCAACAAAATTTGAAAGTGTTGCAGAAAGGTTTATCAACCCGTTTTGAAAATCTGGCTTAATCATGTTTTCCTCTTCTTGGAAATTATAACAAAAAAAATCCTTTAAGCAAAGGATTTTTAAATTTGGTACCCTCATGGGGAATCGAACCCCAGATTCCGCCGTGAGAGGGCGACGTCTTAACCGCTTGACCATGAGGGCATTTTTGTTTTTCTATGGCATTATAGCAGATATAAAACAAAAAAACAAGTGTTTTTTTAAACTTGTTTTTTATTGTTTAAAAACTTTGCTGCTGGTCGGCCTTTTCCGCCGCCAAAGATTCAGAAAATTCACTTTCAATTCTTTTAAGGTAGTTTGGCTTTGCAAAGTCAAAAAGGTGCTCCAAAACAGGCTCAATGTTGCCAAACTTTTCGTTAATTAAAGTTTCTGTTATTTCAAGAGTAGATTTCTTCTCCTCAACAACCTCTTTAATTGTTGAAAAAACCTTTAAAACATTTTCTTTTGCCAACTTATCTTCACGAAGAATCATCCTTATATATTCCTGATTCTGTTTGACTTTAATTGCGTCAAACCGGTCTATAATTTGATCTTTTAAAATTAGATTGTCCGAAAGCCTTTCCAAAATTTTTGAAATGTTTTTAACTTCTTCTTCGTCTTTAAACAAATATTCCATTTTCAACTCCTGTTATATATCTTCGTCAATCAATGTTTCATAAACGCTTTCATAGATTGACGGCGCTTTCTCTCGCCAGAGCCTAACGGCGTTTATTGCGCTTGAGCGCGAAGGTGCGCGAAATTCAACGTTGAACATTGGTTCGCTGTCAAACGGAGAGCGTATTCTTAGTTTTAAATTGTAAGAGCCATCCTCCATCTTTTCATAATCTGCCAAATATTCTTGGCTTCGCTTAAATGCAAGCCTGTTTTGCTTTGTGAATTCCTTAATCTCTTCCCTTAGGGCAAGCGGAATTCGCCTGTATAGATGGGATAAACAATTCCTTCCCTCATATGAGATGTTATATCTTGGCTCTTCTCCGTTTTGGTCTATGTTATATATAAAACCAACTTCAAGAAGGTTGTATAAAATCTCCTTGCACTCCATGTAGTTAATCCAATTGTTTCTGCTTGAACATATGTCCAAAATTGAATTTTCTGCAAGCGGAATTTCAATTGTTTCCAAAACGAAAAGCAAAACAAGTTTGTTAACTGTTGAATCCGAACTTATGTTCATTTTTTCTCCTAAGTTAATATTACCACAAATTTTTAAATTTCAAATCTAAACACACCGCTAACTTGGCCAGAAACAACCTGCTTCCCTTCGCTAAGCCTTCCAAGAAGTGGAACTTGTCCGGCAAGCTTTAAGCCGTCAGCGCAAACGCATGCAATGCTTGGAAGTTCGTGGTCGAACTCGCTGTAGATAACACTTCCGCCCTTTGGAAGAGAAATTGCCCTAAGCCCCTTTCGATATCTTGCCGAAAGGCCAAATTCTGCAATTGGAATTCTCTTCCCAATTCCCTTGTTTGTTATAACGGTTAAGTTTCCAGACTTTGTAACCTGGCAGGCAAAAATTGCCCTGTCATCTCCGTCCAAATTAATTCCTCTAACACCGCCAGAAACGCGGCCTTGAACAGGAATATCCAATTTCTCAAAGTTCAAAACCATTGCATTTTTTGTTGCAAAGACAACAGAACCGCCCTCTTTGAACTCTTCAACGCCAATCAGCTCTTCGCCGTCCTTTAACTTTAATGCTTGGAAAACGGCCTTTGCAATGTCATATTCTTCAAGTTTAGAAAGCTTAATCATTCCGTCGCTCGTGTAGAAGACAATTTCCTTCCCTTCCAAGTTAGACGGAAGCGCAACAATTGCAATTGCCTTTTCGTCACTTCCAACTCTCTTGTCTATGTTTTTAAGAAGCGTCCCCTTCTCCTTCCACTTTGCCTCTGGAATGTTGCCGGCAGAAATTTTTAAGCAGTTTCCTTTGTTTGTGAAAATTAAAACCTTTTCGGTGTTTTTAATTTTTAAAAGCTGGGTATGAACATGATCCAAAGTTGAAGATGGGCCAAGGTCCTTCGTTGCAAGGTTGTAATTTTTAAGCGGAATTGATTTAACTGCGCCAGAAGCACAAACAGCCAAAACAACCTCTGTTTCCATAATAATTGGCTCTAATTTAACCTTTGTTTTTGTTTCAATTGGCTGTGCTTTCTTGTCAATTTCGCTCTTTCTTCCGCTTTTAAAGTGCCTTTTAATTTTGTCAAGTTCTGTTTTAACAACCTCACGTTTATGTAGCTTGCTCTCATAAATTTTTGTAAGCTCTGCAATTCTAATCTTAAGCGCAGCAAGCTCTTCTTTAAGCTTGTTAACCTCAAGATTGACAAGTCTTGCAAGGCGCATATCTAAAATTGCTTGCGCTTGTTTTTCACTTAGCGCAAACTTGCTTCTCAGCTTAACTTTGGCCTCAGCAACGGATGCAGATGATTTTATTATTTTAATAACTTCGTCAATGTTTTTAATTGCAATTAAAAGGCCTTCCAAAATGTGGGCTCTTTCCTTTGCTTGGTCAAGCTCGAACTTTGTCCTTCTAAAAATGACCTCGCGCTGATATTCAACATAGTATGCAATTATATCCATAAGCCCCATCTGCTTTGGCTTTCCGTCTGCAATTGCAACCATGTTAATTCCAAAGGTAACTTGAAGGCCCGTTTGTTTGAAAAGATAGTCTAAAATAAACTTTTCGTTGGCTTCCTTTTTAAGACGAATAACCGCCCTCATTCCATTTCTGTCCGACTCATCTCTAATTTCAATAATGCCCGACAAAATGTTTTTATTTGCCTCTCTAAGCTCTGCAATTTTTTGAAGCAGCGCAGCCTTGTTTGTTTGATATGGAACTTCTGTTATAACAATGGATTTCTTTTCGCCCTTTTCTTCAATGTGGGTTCTTGCTCTTAAAATAATCTTGCCCTTCCCGGTTCTGTATGCCTCCTTAAGATCATCTCCTGCCAAAACAATTCCCCCGGTTGGAAAATCTGGCCCCTTGATGATCTTCATCATCTCTTCAAGCGAAATCTTTGGATGGTCAATATATGCAACAATTCCTTCAATAACTTCGCCAAGGTTGTGCGGCGGAATATTGGTTGCAACGCCAACGGCAATTCCATATGCGCCGTTGACCAAAAGATTTGGAAAGCGGCCGGGAAGCATTGCCGGTTCTTTCAACGTGTCGTCAAAGTTTAGCATCCACCTAACCGTGTTTTTGTCCAGGTCTCTTAAAAGTTCCATTGCAAGCGGAGTTAATTTTGCCTCTGTGTAACGCATTGCCGCGGCGCTGTCTCCGTCAATCGACCCAAAGTTTCCATGCCCCAAAACAAGAGGCTCTCTAAGTGAATAGTCCTGGGCCATTCTAACCATTGCATCGTAAACTGAGCTGTCGCCATGTGGGTGATATTTACCCATGCAATCACCAACAATTCTTGCGCTCTTTCTAAATGGCTTGTCTGGCTGAAGGCCAAGTTCAAGCATCGTGTAAAGAATTCTTCTTTGAACTGGCTTAAGCCCGTCCTCAACGCGTGGAAGAGCTCTGTCTAAAACAACGTGCTCGGTGTAAGGAATCATTGAATTGTGAAGAACATCTTCCAATGAAGTTAAGATAATTCCGCTTCCGTCCGCCTCGGAGAGATCCAACTTAATTTGTTTTTCTCTTCTTGGCTTTGGTGCGCGCTGAGCCCTGTCGCTTTCAATTTCGTCTAAGATGCTTTCACTTTCTCTCTTGTCAACAAAACTTAAATTTGCTTGCTCTTCGCCCAAATCTTGCTTTTCATTGGCTTGTTCAACATGGTTAAAAGTTTTCTTCCCGCCGGAAAATTCGGCTTGCTCGCTTTCCCTGGGGCTTTCAACATGCGCAAAATCTTCTTTTTCGCTGGAAACTTTTTTTGTTTCTTCTTCCGGTTTGAAAAGTTGGCCTTTTTGCTCAAAATTTTCTTTGGATTGCGCGCCAATTTCAGGCTTTAAAAAAGCCGAATTCCCGTGATTATGGGTTTCGTTCTTTGGTTTTTGCAATTCCATCTCGCTTGAATTTGTTTCCAAATTTTGAGGCTTTAATTCATCAAAACCAAGCTGTCCCTCAAGCGCTTTTGGGGCCTCTTCCTTTTCAACCTCTAAAATAGGCTCAAGTTCGTCATAGCAAATTTGGCCTTCAATTGGTTCGCTGTCTTCAACATTTTCAAAATCTTCAAATTCGTCCATACTTTAGTTAGTTTAACATATTTCGTCAAAATTTTCAAATAAAATAAAAAATTCTAAAACAAATAATCGCTTTGAAAAAAGGCCTAAAATTGATAAACTAAAATTATGATAAAAAAGGAATTTGTTTGCAAAACGGAAGACAAGCTTTTAAATGTTATCTCTCAAAATAACATAAGCTATCAGTCTGCAAACAAACTTTTAAGGAAAAAGGATATAAAGGTTGACGGCGCTAGGATGTCCAAAAACATTCAGGTTTATCCCGGCCAAGTAATAACAATTTTTATTCAAGAAGAAAATTTACCAAAGCTTTTTGAAAAAATTTTTGAAGATGAAAATTTATTAATTATAAATAAATTTAAAGGAATTGAAATTTCAAGCAAAGAAAATCCCTCAATAGAAAAAATCTTAAACGAAGGCAAAGAAAAATATTTTCCTGTTAACAGGTTGGACAGGAACACAGAAGGGTTAACAATTTTTGCAAAGTCAAAAGAAGTTTTCAACTTAATAAAAAAAGCGCAAAAAAACAAAGAAATTAAAAAAAGCTATCTAACAGAAGTTGTTGGAACAACAAATTTTAGCGGCAAAACAGTTGTTTCATATCTTCAAAAAGACGATGAAAAAAGCCTTGTAAAAATCTTTTCCTCGCCGGTTAAGGGAAGCGTTAAAATTGAAACAAGAATAACAACGCTAAACAATTCAAGCGGAAAAACAAGCCTTTTGCTTGTTGAAATATTTGGAGGAAAAACCCATCAAATTCGCGCCCAACTTTCTTCGCTTGGCTTTCCAATTGTTGGGGACGGAAAATATGGAAAGAATTTGGACAACAAAAAATTTAAAACAAAAACCCAAAAATTAACTGCTTTTAAACTAAATTTTAACTTTTCAGACAAGAAATTAAAATATTTAAGCAATCTAAACTTTGAAATTACGCCAAGCTGGCTTGGAAAATAAAGGAGAAAAAGATGGACAAAAAAGTTGTTTTAATAACAGGGGCCTCATCTGGAATTGGGCTTGAACTTTCCAAAATGTTTATAAAAAAAGGATATGTTGTTTACGGCGCTTCGCGAAACGAATTTTCAATGGAAGGATTAAATCATTTAAAATGTGATGTTTCATCTTCCGACCAGTGCAAATATGTCATCAATGAAATAATCCGCCGCGAAGGAAAAATTGATATACTAATAAACAACGCAGGAATTGGAACTTCGGGCTCAATTGAAAACACAAGCGAAGAAGACGCGAAAAAAATTTTTGATGTAAACTTTTTTGGAACATTCTTCATGTGCAAATTTGCCTTGCCAAGCTTGAGGCAAACGAAGGGAAGAATTGTAAATGTTTCCTCTGTTGCAAGCAAATTTTTTATTCCGTTTCAAGGTTTCTATTCTGCAACAAAAGCGTCTGTTGACGCAATTTCCGCCGCAATGCGCGCAGAAATAAAACCATTTAAGGTTAAGGTAACGAACGTCCGCCCGGGCGACACAAAAACTTCCTTCACCAAAAACAGAATCAAACAAGATGATGGCGTTTATAATGAAAGATATACCTCATCAATTTCAAAAATGGAAAGAGACGAACAAAACGGAATGTCAAGCCAATATGTTGCAAAAAAAATATTCAAAGTGGCAACAAAAAAGCGTCCGCCAAAAACGCTTACAATTGGGGTTTCATACAAATTCCTTCTATTCCTTGGAAAAATTCTTCCAAACAACTTTGTTGAATGGGTTATATCAAAAATGTATTCCTAACCTGCTTTAACCAATTAACCTCTTGTTTCATATATAAACAAGAGGTTTTTTTTGGCAAAGATTGAAGTTGAACTAAGAGATTATCCAACAATTAAAACCCACTGTAAAAATTCATATTACAGCGGGCTTTTGCAAAACCTTTTTGCTGGATCGGAGGGAGAAGTTGTTCTTTTCCTCCAGCTTCAATATCACGCAAACATTCTTCGTTCTTACAATGAAAAAATTGCCTCCGTTTTAAACGAAATGTCCTTAACAGACCTTCGCCACCAACAGCTCCTCGCCCACGCAATTGAAATGACCTATGGAAACCCAATCTACGCAACTTCCCAAGGAAAATTCATAGGCGGCCGGCAAATTGACTACATCAAAGACACAAAGCTAATTCTTCACGCAAACTTGGAAGCTAAGGAAAAATCTATTATCGATTACAAGCTTGCAATTTCCAAAATTGAAAATATTCAAATAAAACTTCTGCTCTCCGCAATTTTGGCAGATGAAGAAAACCACCGGCTTATATTAAAAAAACTGATCCGTTCGCTTTAACTGCTCTCTACCGCTTCTTTTTATGTCTAGTGCGCTTAAAACACGCTTTTTTTTGTGCGGTTTGAATTTTTAATGAAAATATTGCTGATTAACAAAGAAGCTATTTAATTTCCTTACAAGTCGCGGCAAAAATTACAAGAATTTGTAATTTTTGTCTGGCCGCGTATTAGAGAAAAAACAAGCGCCAAAGCCGCACGTTTCGCTGACAAGCGAAACTAGGCCTAAGCGCAGTTTTTAACGGCCGCTTGAGATTGTTCTTTACTCTTTTAAAAGTTACTTTTCTAGTTCACAGAAAAGCTATTTAGTTTCCTTACAAGTCGCGGCAAAAATTACAAGAATTTGTAATTTTTCGTCTGGCCGCGAACAAGAGAAAAAACAAGCGCCCAAGCCGTTCGTTTCGCACACTTGCGAAACCAGGCAAAAGCGCAGTTAACGGCCGCTTGAGATTTCTCTTTCTTTTTTTAATACAAAACAATTTTAACAGAAAATCTATTTGAAAACATTAATAGTCGCGGCAAAAATTACAAGAATTTGTAATTTTTCGTCTGGCCGCGTATTAGAGAAAAAACAAGCGCCAAAGCCGTTCGTTTCACACTTGCGAAACTAGGCCTAAGCGCAGTTAACGGCCACTTGAGATTGTTCTTTACTCTTTTAAAAGTTACTTTTCTAGTTCACAGAAAAGCTATTCAGTTTCCTTACAAGTCGC
>CALWHN010000026.1 GCA_944380415.1 uncultured Clostridia bacterium
TAAATTCCGCTTGGCTCAACCTGCCCCTCCTTTTCTTCAACAACGCCAATAATTTTAACGCTTGGCTCGTTGCAAGAAATTTTTGAATCTTTTATAATTTCATTTTCAAGGTTAAATTTTGCCTCTTTTTCATAATTTATTTGCGCGCTTTTTTCCGTCATCAAATTCCCAAAAACTTTGTTAACAAAATTTAAAATTTTTGGATTGCTTCTAAAATTATACGTCAGTTTAAGCGAGCGCTTATCTTCCGTCTTTTCAAAATTTTTCAACGTGTCAACAAAAATATCAACATCTGCCTGCCTAAAGGCATAGATGCTCTGCTTGGAGTCTCCAACATAAAAAACGTTGTTGTCCTTTGAAACCAAGTTTAAAATTTCGTTTTGAATTGGATTTATATCTTGAAATTCGTCAACAAAAATTTTGTGATATTTATCTCTAATTTCTTCCCTTGCCGCTTGATTTTGCAAAATTTGATAGCAAAATTCTTCCAAATCGGAAAAATCAAACATGTTAATCTTGCTTTTCTCTTCGCTTAAAAAGGATTTATAGTCGCGATAGAGTTCAACAATTGACGCTATGTTTTCTTTGCAGCTTTCAAATGAACTTAAAACATTTTCAAAGCTGCCATAATTTTTCTCTCTAAACTTTTTCAAATAGTTTCCAAAAATTGCCTTTGCGTCCTTAACTTTTAAAAATGTTTCTGTTTTTGGAAGGGTTTTGCTTTCTCTAAGCTCTGGAAATTTAAATTCGCCCAAAAGAAGAGAGAAGGATTTTGAATAGTCTGCTCCAACAAATTCCTCTAAAAGAGAGATACACTTGTTTATGTGAGCGCAAAGCAAGTCTTCGCCAAAGGCCTTTGCTTTTAAAAGGAGTTTTTCAAGTTCTGCCTTTGCCTTTGTTGCAAAAGCATAGCTTTCGGAGAAAAAACAAGAAAACGCCTCTTCTTGATTGTTATACATTTTAAAGGCAATTTCGTTTAAAAACTTTTCCTTGTCAAATTGAGAAGAAAGATATTGGTCAAGCTTAAAAATTCTTTCCTTAATTGCCGCTGCGCTCCTTCGCCTTCCAAGAACGTCCAAAAGCGCAAGATATCTTTCCATTGAGGAATTTTTCAGTTTTTCTGTTGCCTTTGCAAAAGAAAGCTCTTGAAGCGCCAAAAGTTTTTGCTCCGGAATAATTTCAAAACTTGGGGAAATTCCAATTACAAAAAAATATTTTTTAACAATTTTTTCATAAAAAGAGTGGAAGGTTGAAATGTCCGCCTGGGGAAGAATGTCAATTTGCTCTAAAAGGTCAAGCCGCTGGCTTTCAATTGCAAATTCCAAAAGCTTTGTAGAAAGCCTTTGTTTCATCTCGCCCGCCGCAAGATTTGTAAAAGTCAAAGCCAAAATGTTTTCAAGGCTCGCCCCCGCCTTCAATTCCTCCATAATCTTTTCAATCATAATTGTTGTCTTTCCGCTTCCTGCACCAGCGGAAACAATTGAACTTTGATTGAAGGTGTTTAATATGTCCTTTTGCTCATCTGTCAATCTATTCATCGCCCACTATCCTTTTAAAATCCTGTTCGGAAAGTTCTTTTCCAAATGTTCTAATTTCTTGGCTCTCGCTATCTTTAAAGCCGCAAACGCAAAACAACGGACAACCTCTGCACGGCGAGGTTTCAAAGGAGTCTCCAATTGGACTTGCAGGAAACTTTCCACTTAAAATTTCTTCCTTTGCCCTTTCAATTAATTTTTTAACATACAGCAAAACGCTTTCAAACCCCTCTTTTGAAAAAACGTTTTTCTTTGTTGACAAAACCAAGTTGTTTGGGCTTGATTCTTTTTTAAGTTTAAGCGCAACTATGTCGCTTTCAAGCGATCTTCCAAAGCGCCTATCCAAATCTGAAATTATGTTTTGCAAATCCAAAACAAAGCCGTCTAAACAGAATTTTTTAACATCTTTAGCGCTGTAATCCTCGGAGATTGGAAAATAAAACCCGCCCGCCGGAACAAGGCCAAACATAGCTTCAATTGCAATTAGGTATATAAAAAGTTGAAGTTCAACACCATGATAAACTTTTTTCAAGCTTCTTGAAACTTCGCCCGATTTATAGTCAACAACTCTAAAATATTCGCCCGAAACGTCAACCCTGTCAACAACGCCGCTGAGCGAAAGCTCTCCAAGATTGTAGTTAAAAGGCTTTTCAACATAGCGAACAAGGAAGTTTGAATTTTGCTGTTCATAAACAATTTTATTGACCATTGTTTTTGCCTCTTTTTTAAGAAGCGCAAAAAGATGGTCATTTTCTTTGTTGGTCTTGAGCAAACTAAATCTTTCGCTTTTTAAAACATTTGAAACAATCTGCTCAAATTCGCGGTCAATTTCCTCTTTTGTAATGGTCTGAATTTTTTTTAAATTTCTTTCAACAAATTGCTTTGCAACCATGTGAAAATAATTTCCAAAATCTCTTCCGTCAAAATTGTTTGTTTGATTTTCTTTAATCCCAAGCCCATAGAAGAAAAAATGTTTGAAAGGACATTTGAAAAAGTTTTCAATTTCTGTTGGAGAAAGTTTTTTAAAAAGATTTTTGCTTGTCTGCTCTCTCTTCTCCTTGTTTGGCGAAATCAACTGCTCTGCCTGAGCCTTGGAAATTTTTTGTTCTTTTAATAGCGAGAGAACAAATTTTTCATAATCCAAATTGTTTTGAAGCGAAAACTTTAAAAGTCTTTCTCTTCCATAGCGCTCATAAAAATTTGAAGTAATTTTAATTGGCAGGCAATCCCTTGAAAAAATTTTGCCAAGCTCATAGAAAAGCGAAGATTTCTCTTCCTTTTCTCCAAGTTCATTTTCACTGAAAGAAACAAAAATTTCCTTCGCTAGTGAAATGTCAAACAAAAGCTTTTGTTTGTTCCTTTTGTTAATCATTCTAACCGTTGGCGTTATCGGAAGGTTTGAAGAAGAAATATCCTGATCGCAAAGAATTCCAACGTCCTTTACCGTTTTAGGAATTTGCCCCTGCTTTGCGCCTGCAACAAGCAAAACATCTCGCCTCTCGAAAAAGGATTTCTCTCCGCCCAAAAACACACAATCAATTGAAACAGGAACCGAAGAAATTTCTTTCTCGCCAAAAAGCGAAAGAAAGATTGTTGAAAATTCTTCAAAATCAACTTCAATTTCCTCAGTTAAATTTTCTAAAACTTCGTCCAATTTGTTGAATATTTGAAGATATATTTTTTCGTTATTTAAATTTTCCTTTGAAAATTTTTCGGTTAATTTTGAATTTATTTCTTTTAAATTAAAATCAACAATTATTTCTTTTATAATATTAGAAAAATTTATAATCTTATTATTTTTTTCAATTTTTAACTTATTTTTTTCAATTTTATTGTAAATTTCATTAATATTTTCGAATTTTTCAAAACTTTTTTGATCAAAACCAAATTTTAAACAATAATTTTCAAACTCCGAAATTTCGTTTGCGTCAACATTTAAGTAGCAGTTCATCAGCAAGTTTACAAAACTAATTTGATCGCCGCCTATAATAAATTCAAAAAGGTTTTTAAAAAAGATGTAAATTGGAAGTGTTTCCACCTTCACGCCAAGGTCAACAAAATATGGTATGTTATACGAAGAAAAAACCTCTCTAAAAATTTTGTTTCCCTCCTCCAAGCTTCCAACTAAAACATTGAAATCGGAAAAACTTTTATTTTCTTGTTTAATTTTAAAGAGAATTGTTTTTGCAATCTCCTCCGCTTCTTTCTCTGGCTTTTCAAATTGAAGGAGAAAAACCTTGTCCGTTTCGAAAAAGTTTTCCTTCCCCGAGAAAAGGTTTCTTAAAATGTGGCCGCCTTCATCATTAAATTCATCTTTTAAAAACGTTTGGGAAATTTCAATTTTGTGGTTGCGCCTAATTTTATTAATTTTGTTTAAAATGTCCTCATCATAGATGAAATAATTTTTTTGGTTGCTTGGCCTAATTGCTCCAACAACAACTCTCTTTCCAAGCAAACAAAGCTTTTCTAAAATCTTTTCTCCCTGAGCCGTCAAACTATCAAACCCCGCAAAAAAGAAATTGCATTTGGAAATTTTTTCTTCATCCATGTTTTGGAGAAGGTTTGAAAGAACGTCGGAAGAATCTGCAAATTCCTTTTCTTCTTCATATTTTTTATAGACCAAAGATAGATCTAAAAGTTTTTTGTTCTTTGCGCTATCAGAAAATTCCTCTGGCGAAATTTGGCTTGCTTTAAGCTGAGATATTATATTAAAAATTTGGCTGGAAAGCTCAAAACTTGGCGCAAACGAGTCAAGGCCAAGTTCCACAAGCGCGCGATAAATTTTAATTCTGCTTTGATCGGAAGAGAGAACCTCAAGCTTAGGCGAAAAATATGTTGCAAGCTTTGAAATTCCAACAATCTTTATGTTGAAGGTTGAATTTATGTTGTTTTGGCTGAACTGAAGTTTTTCCGCCAAAAGAGAAAACCTGTCCGGAACGACAACAAAGTTTTCAAGTTCCAACGAATCTGAAACCTCAATGCTCCCAACAACAGCCTCTGCAACGGAATATAAATTGTTCCCAACGATTACTTCAACTTTCACATGGCTATTTTAACATAATAAAATATAAAATGGCAAATTTTAACAGCTAAAATCATTTAAATATTCTCCATGCATTTATTTTGAAAGGGTTATTGCTTGCTAAATTACTTTTGCCCCAATTCCTTTTTTTAGTCTTGTTTTTAAAACGCTCCAATATCTGTTAAAATTGCAACAATATCAACAACAGAAAAATATCAATCTTGTTCTTTCAAATGAGTTCTAATTTTCTTTTTTGTTAGATAATCCCGAAAATGAAGATGCAATGGTAACATTTCGTTATTTAACTTATATTTTCTTCTTGCTGACAATAATAAATGTTATACTTATAAAAAAATTAAAACCATTCTTTTCTATGCAACATATTAATGTAAAAAATATTTATAGATTTTTAAATATTTTTTGTTCCCATAATTCAACTACATACTGATCTTTAAAGCCAAGTTTATTGTAAAATCTATGGTTGGCAGAATTTCTTTTTGTAGAGCAGAAAAAATATTTTCTCCCCAAAAGCAATTGTTCATCATAAATATGCTTGAATAAATTGGAAAAGACCCCTTTTTTGCGATGCTGAACTACAGTCCCTGCGCCATAAATCCCGCAAAACTTTCCTTTTGAGCAGACTGACACCATGCCAATTGGCTTATTTTTATAAAAGCTGAGATAATGAGAAAATTCCCAGTCACCAACATGGTTAAAACTATGCTCTAAAGCAAAAAAATAATCTTCGCTTAAAGCAGGATAAGTATCACCATCAGATGTTTGTGTCTTGCAAATTTTGAATGTTTTTATAAACAAATCTTTTTGTGTTTTATTATCGATTCTTTTAAAAGAATAATCCTCGCTTAATTTTTGTGTTTTTGCAATCTTTCGACAAAGCAAAATAATTTCTTCCTCATACTTTTGATAATTAGCTGTTACATAAGAATAAACCTTTTTATTAATTTTTGTTAAAGGAGATAAAGCAAAACAAAGTTGTCTTTTTTTGCTTTCTAAAAACATTTCCGCCTCGCCGAGATTTTTTTGAAAATCCAATATGTTTTTTGCGGTAAAACCTACATAATAATTCCAACTTTTATCTTTGACATAATTTGAATAGACAACAAATCCTTTTGAAAGTTTTTTTATATCATCAAAATACATTCCAAGCTGGCAATTATAATAAATTTTTTCTAAAATAGTTTTTTTCATAATTAAATTTATTTTAACAAAATTAGCCTATAAAGTAAAATAAATGGAGCGTTTTAATTTTGTAAAATTAGTTGACAAAAATTTTTAATTTGATATAATGCAAAAAGAAACTGGAACTAAAAGGTGGTGATAAGCAGATGACAATGGTTAAAGTTGGCGAAAACGAAAGTTTAGACAGCGCTTTAAAACGCTTCAAAAGAAAATGCCAGCGCGACGGAATTATTGGCGACATAAGAAAAAAAGAAGCCTACCTTAAGCCCAGCGTTAAAAGAAAGAAAAAAAGCGAAGCAGCTAGAAAACGCGCAAGAAAAAGAGGTTAAAAAAAACAAGCAAATTTGCTTGTTTTTTTTAATCTAACAAAACGTTGTGAATAACTTCTTGAACGTCGTCACTCTCCTCAAGCTTGTCAACCATCTTAGAGAAGGTTTCAAGCTGCTTTTCGTCCAAATTAGCATAGTTTTGAGGAATATATTCAACCTCTGCCGAAACAAAATTAAGCCCTTTTGCCTCAAGGGCGGATTTAACGCTTTCAAGCTGCTTAGGGTCCGTTAGGATTTCAAAAACGTCGCCATCGTCCTTAACGTCTTCTGCCTCTGCCTCCAAAGCCAAAAGAAGAACATCGTCCTCAGATAAATTTCCTTTCTCCAAAACCAAAACACCCTTTTTGTCAAACATGAATTGAACGCAACCAAGCGCCCCAAGCGAGCCTCCAAACTTGTCGAAAGCATGGCGAACGTCTCCCGCCGTTCTGTTCTTGTTGTCTGTTAAACATCTAACAATAACCGCGCTTCCGCCAACGCCATAGCCCTCATAGCTGCACTCCTCATAGTTAATGCTTCCAAGCTCTCCACTTGCCTTTTTTATGCTTCGTGTAATCGTGTCGTTTGGCATGTTGTTTTGTTTTGCTTTTGCAATTATGTTCTTAAGCGCTCCGTTAAGTTCTGGGTCCGCTCCTCCGCTCTTAACTGCAACTGCAATTTCACGGCCGATTTTAGTAAAAATTTTTCCTCTTTGTGCATCAGATTTTTCTTTTGTATTTTTTATGTTGTGCCACTTGCTGTGTCCGCTCATCTATTTTCTCCTTTTAAATTTTTAAATTTATTATAACAATATGACATTAAAATGCTTCCAGCAACTCCCGCGTTCAAGCTTTCAACGTTTTTGCTCATTTCAATCTCAACTCCTTTTCCAAGCGCCAAAACCTCCTTGGAAATTCCGCTTCCCTCGTTTCCAACAACAACTCCAAGGGGAAAACCAAGCTTTTCCTTTGAAAGAGGTGCGCCTCCAAGTTCTCCACATAGAAGAGTTTTTCCTTTAAATTCGTTTAAAAAGGTTTGTTTTGAAATTTCAAAAAGTTTTGCCTTAAAAATTGCCCCCATGCTGCTTCTTGCAACTTTTTCGTTTGAAACCTTTGCGCAATCAATCAAATAGATTTCATTAAATTCAAATGCAACCGCGCTTCTGATAAGCGTTCCAACATTTCCCGGGTCTTGAACGCAATCTAAAACCAAGAAATTGCCCGATGGAGGGCGAAACTGCCTTAAATCGAATTTAACAACTGCAACTGCTCCCTGGGAAGAAACCGTTGAACAAATTGTTTTGAAAACACTCTCGCTGACTATCATTTTGTTTTTTGGCTTTAGATTTTTTTCTTCAAAGTTTGCCCCCTCTTTTAAAACAAGCCATTCAATTTCAAAGCCGGAAAAACACGCTTCTAAAATCAGCTTTGGATTGTCCAAAAACAAAAAGCCCTTCGAACCTTTAAGCTTTTTGATTTGTTTAACATTCTCGTTCTTTGTTGAAACAATTACCACGGTTATGTTATAGCACATTGCAAGGCATTTTCAAAATAACAAAAACAAAATTTTTAACATATTGTGTAGTATGTTTACACTGAGCGTTTGTTTGATTGTTAAAGATGAAGAAGAAGTTTTAGAGAGATGTTTAAATTGTGTCAGCCAGTTTGCAGACGAAATTGTTGTCATTGACACAGGTTCAAAGGACAAGACAGTTGAAATTGCAAAAAGGTTCACAAACTGCGTTCACTCTTTCCAATGGGAAAACGATTTTTCAAAGGCAAGAAACTTTAGCTTTTCAAAGGCAACAAAAGATTACGTAATGTGGCTTGATGCAGATGACATCATAACCCATGACAACATAGAGAAAATTAAGAAGCTAAAACAAACAAGCGAGCCAAAAGATGTTTACATGTTAAAATATGAAATTGCCTTTGACGAGGCAAACAACCCAACTTTCACTTACTTTCGCGAAAGAATTTTAAGGCGAAGCATGAATTTCAAGTGGGAAGGTTTTGTCCACGAAGTCATAACCCCTCGCGGAAAAATTGACCATGTTGACATAGCAATTCAACATAGAAAAATCAAATCCTCCAACCCAAAGCGAAATTTGAAAATCTACAACCAAAAAATAAAAGAGGGCCACAAACTCAATCCAAGGGAACAGTTTTACTACGCGCGCGAACTCTTTTACAACAATTACAATAAAAAATGTATTAAAACGTTAAAAAGATATTTAAAAAACAAAGAGGCTTTCATTGTCAACAAAATTGATGCCCATAAAATCATTGCCCAATGTTTCATGCGCCTTGGCGACAATGAGAACGCAAAAAAATATTTGATTGAAAGCTTTAAACTCGCCCCGCCTTCTGCTGAGTTTTGCTGCATGCTTGGAAACTTAGAAATTGAAAAGAATTTGAAGGGCGCAATGTTTTGGTTTAAGGCCGCCCTGTGCTGCGAAAAAGAAACGGAAAGCGGAGCTTTTGTTGAAGATAGTTACTATGACCTAATTCCAAACATCCAGCTTTGCTATATCAACTACAAACTCGGAAACATTTTCGAGTCATATAACTATCACAAAAAGGCAATGGAAATAAATCCAAAGAACCAAGCAGTTATTAACAACGAAAAATATTTTAAAAGCCTAAAATTCTAATTCTGGGCTTTCTTTCTTTTTATAAAACATTTCAACTTTTCTCTCATGCATTTTTTGATCTTGAACAATTTCAAGCTTTTTTGCCAAAAAGCTGTAATGGTCTTCTTTAAAATCCTTTTCGGAAATGTTGTCAGAGAAAATTCCAGTGCAGCCATAGTCAAGCGCCGTTCTCAAAAAATTCTCCTTGTCCATGTGGGCAAAAACTCTAATGCCGTGTTGATTGAGCTTCTCAATATCAACTCTAAAAAAGTCGATTGGAAAAATATGTACATATCTAATTTTATCAAATTCTTTAACTATATTGAGAAGCTGCCTTGTGGAATAATAATTTTTATAGTTAGTGAACATAATTTCCTCAAAGCCATATCTCTTCTCAAGGTCCAAAAGCATATCCTTTGAGCTGACAAATGGAAGAATAGTCTTAGATATATCCAAATCCTGCTGTTTGGCAAGGTCAATAATTCTGTAATAAACAGCTGTTGGGTCTTTTTCCTTTGTGTCAATAATAAATTTACACTCTGGGAAAATTTTGCAAAGTGCAAGCAAACTTTCTTCTGTTATTCCCTCAAATTTCCCCGCAATCTTCGTGTTTTTGTATTCCTGATAGCCAATTCTGTTTTTCATGCTGTAGCCATCTAGATATTCATATGTATGCGTTCCAACAAGGCGGCCATCGCTTGAAAAAACCAAATCAAACTCAAAAAGCCTTGTTCCTTCTGCGTAATAGTGATAAAATCCCTCCAAGCTGTTTAAATAATTAAGTTCATCTCCATCCTCTTCAAGAGCGCCACCCGCATGGGCAACAACAAAATTTGTGTCATAATCGACGCCAGGGTTTGTGTATGTATCATTCGGCGCAAGCTGGATTGAAGCAGTTGTAATAAGAACTGCTGCGGCCGTCATACAAAGAAGTTTAAGGCCTTTTGAATTGGAAATTTCGGCCTCGCTCTTTAGCGAACCCCTCCTGTTAAGCCTCTTTTTAAATTCTCTTTTTTCCTTCTTTTGCATAGACATAGTTAATGTATCACATCTAATTTCATTTTTCAAGAAAAAAAGAAAAATTCGTTGACATCGTTTTATTTTTGTGCTAATATAATTCTCGCATTTAATTTGCGGGTGTAGCTCAGTGGTAGAGCTCCAGCCTTCCAAGCTGGCTGCGAGGGTCCGATTCCCTTCACCCGCTCCACTTTAAGCAGGGTTTATCCCTGCTTTTTTCTTGGGCTCGGGAATCGAACCCTACGGGTCCTCATCTCCCCTCTGTTCGAAACTGGTCGCCTTTTCGCTGTCTCGCTCAAATTCTCCCTTTCTCACAGAAAATCGCCTGCGCTTCTCCGCCCACTGGGCGCGCTTGGCTCTTTTCCCTTCACCCGCTCCACTTTAGCAGGGTTTATCCCTGCTTTTTTCTTGGGTTCGGGAATCCTCTGTTCGAAATATTTAATCTCCTTACAAGTCGCGGCAAAA
>CALWHN010000027.1 GCA_944380415.1 uncultured Clostridia bacterium
AGTGTATTTAAAAGGTGTAATTTAATTATGGATAATCATAAACATAGACAAAGAAAAGATAGTTTAAATGAAGATGTATATATTTTAAGTGGCAAACTCTTTTGTGGCTATTGTGGATACACAATGGTAGCAGAAACAGGAACAAGTAAAACTGGTGCTGTCCATAGATATTACAAATGTTCAGGCAAGAAAAAGAAAATCACAAAATGCGATAAGCATAATGTAAGAAAAGATGCAATTGAAGATTTTGTTTTTGAAAAAACAAAGAAATATGTTCTTGAGCCAAATGTAATTGATAGTATTGCTGAAGTTGTTGTGAATAGGTTTAATAGTGAATTATCTAACAACGCAGTTTTAACAAAACTACAAGAAGAATTAAAAGAAAAGAATAGAGCAATAGACTCTATTCTAAATGCAATGGAAAAAGGAATAATAACATCGTCAACACAAGAACGACTTATGAAACTTGAAAACGAAAAAGCAATACTAGAAGATAAAGTTGAGTATGAACAAAATCATCAAATAAAATCACTTAAAAAAGAACAAATTGTGAATTTTTTAAAAGTATATGCAAGAAAACAATTTGATAACAAAACAGATAAAAACGAGTTCTTTAATTTTATTTTAAAAGTATTACTTTATGACGACAAAATTACAATAGTTTACAACACAAGTTTAAACCCAGCAGAAGAAATATATACCCGTCCAAATGATAATGATGATAACAATAACAATAGTGACAATGGAACGACAATTTATAAGAAAGAAATAGAAATTTCTGACGAAGAAAATAAAAAATTGCCGTTTGAGTTCAAACGACAATTGTTTGGCGGAGAGGGCGGGATTTGAACCCGCGGTTGCTTTTGACAACACACGCTTTCCAAGCGTGCACATTCGACCACTCTGACACCTCTCCGCGATCGACTTTCAACATTTTATCACATAGAATTTAAGTTTGCAAGTTTTTTATCCTAAAAAATTGTTTACTGTTATTGTCTGGAGAGAAAACCACCAAAGCAACTATAAGAGAGTTAACATTTTGTTTGTTTTGAAACATTTAAAAAGCAAGGCGGAACTGAGTCCCGCTGGTTTTGCGCAAAATTCGACAAATTTTGACAAATTTTTCTGAATTGACGGAAAAATAAGTTGAAATTTGTCGAAAAATTGATATAATTTTTTCTATGGAAATCAAAAGAAAAAAGACCATTTTAGCGGCCTGCTGCTTGTTTTTTGTTTTGTGCGCATCAATTTTGTTTTGCGCCTGTACATCCCAAATTGGAACCTCAGCCAGTGAATCGGGGAATCAAGAGGAAGTTGTTGAAATTCCGAACGGAGAGGATTCTGGAACAGACGAAGAGCCTCCAAATGACCAAGGCGAAGACCAAAACCCACAGGTTGTTTATGATGAAGAAGAGACAATTTTGTTTGCCAACAATGGCGTTGGCTATGTTTTAAACCCCTTTGCAGATGGCGAGTTTTCGTTCGAAGTGGAAAGCGATGAAGTTCTAACCGCCCTGCCCTATTTTAAAAGCGCAATTGCTCTTTCTCCGGTTTCGGTTGGAGAGACAAAATTAACGGTTAAAATTGCAACTGATGAAAAAATTAGAATTAAAGTTTACAACATAATTGTTCTTCCGTTTGACGAAGTTTTAAATGTTGAAATTGAGGGCCTAGGAGGAAAGGAGCTTAAAGGAGGAACTAGGGCAGACGGAAGTTATTTAATTTACAACGCGAATGTAGTTTCTTGTCGAAATTTGACGATTGAGGATTTTTCCATAGAAAAGTCTGATAATATCTTTATCGTGGAAAATTCAGTTGTTGTAGAGAAAAAAGAAGATGGCGGAACGACGCTTTCGTTTTCTTTCTATGTTTCAGGCGGGCAAGAGGCAAAAATTAAAGTTTTTGCCGAAAACAATTTTGTAAACCTTTTAACGCCAACAATTGCCGAAGAAACATATGTTGTTTCTGAATTTTTAAGAGAAATTTCATACTCATTGACAAATGAAGGAAAATCTCCAATTGAGGGAGAGAACGGCTTTAAGCTGTATCTTCCAACAATTGGCTTTGAAGACGAATTGGACAAAGAGGGCTACTACACTTACTATAACTTGACAATTGACAAAACGCTTTTTTCCGTTTCAACAATGTCATCCAATATTGAAATTGTTGAGAGCGAGGGCGGGTTTGTAATTTATTCAAAAGAAGAGGGAACAGCGCTTGTTTTGATCTCTGCAAAAGATGGCTCCAACTTGAGCGAGAGCTTTATAATTGAAACTGCTCCGCTTCTTGCAACGGAATATGTTGTTTCTATAGGCGGAGAAGAAACCATTTTCACGCCAGAAGATTTTTGTTATTATTTGCTTGGGCTAGAATCTTTTGAAATGAGCAAAGATGGAGACCCTTTTGTTTTGCAAATTTTACAAAACCCAATTTACAGCAAAACGGAATATCAAATTGTTGTCGCGAACGGAAATTCTGTTGATTTAAACTACGAGACTGTGGGCGGAAGCACAAAGTTGTCGTTTATTCCTGTTGAAACGGGAACAACAGAATTCAACATTCTCTACAATGGAAGGATAATTTCATCTTTTACAGTTGATGTTAAAGAAAAAGAATATGAAATTCTGATAGAAAATTTCGAAGACGAAATTGAAATTGATTTGGGAAGTTCTGTTGAGCTTGTAATTACGCTTACTCACTTTGGAGAAGTAATTACAAGGCCAACATATTCAATTTCTTGCAACCAAAGCGGGGCTATTTTTGACAGCTTGACATATAACGGAAGAGTTTTTATAAGATTTGAAAGTGCCGGAGAATATTATTTTACAATTGAAGCAAGTGGTTATGGAGTTAGTCGAACCATAAAATTTATTGTTGCCTAAAGGAGCGGGTATGGGAGAAAAGACAATTTGTGCAATTTCAACTCCGCTTGGTAACAGTGCAATTTCAATAATACGAATGAGCGGAAAGGACAGTCTTAAAATAGCGGAGAAATATTTTTCCTCCAAATCTTTAAACTACAAAAAAATTGAAGAGAGAAAGATGTATCTAGGAGCATTTAAGGCGGAGGGAATTTCAGAAAAGTGCTTGTTTGTTTATTTTAGAGCGCCATATTCCTACACGGGGGAAGACGTTGTTGAATTTCAAATTCACGGAGGAGAATATCTTGCAAAGAAAATTTTGGAAATTTTGGCAAAGAATTGTTCTTTGGCGCTCCCTGGAGAGTTTACAAAAAGGGCTTTCTTTAATGGAAAAATCTCTTTGGACGAAGCCGAGGGTGTAATTGACATTATAAACGCCGAAACCCAGGCAGAGCTTTCAAGCGCCTACAATCTTTCCTCTGGAAAGTTTAACAGAGAAATTTCGGCCTTCCAAAAAAGCTTGACGGAAGTTTTGGCAAAAATTGAGGTTGCCCTGGACTACCCCGAACACGACGAAGAACTAATAACAACAAAAGAAGCGCAAAAAGTTTTGCTTGAAATTGGAGATAAGCTTGAGCAGATAATTGAAAACTCTTCAAGCGGACAAAAGCTGAAATCTGGTGTAAACATTGCAATTTGTGGAAGTCCAAACGTTGGCAAATCCAGCCTTTTAAATGCCCTTTTGGGAAGGGAGCGAGCGATAGTTAGCAGCGTTGCAGGAACAACGAGGGACACAATTTCTGAAACAATTGTTCACAACGGAATTAAATTTAATTTAACGGACACGGCTGGAATTAGAAGCGAAGGGGATGAAATTGAAAAAATTGGAATAGAGAGGGCAAAAAAGGAAATTGAAAACTCCGACCTGACTCTTTTTGTTGTCGACTTGACAAGGGAGACGACTGAGGAAGAAAAGGCTCTTTTAAAGGAACTTGACAAGGAAAAAACGATTGTTGTTTTAAATAAAAAAGACCTTGCCGCCGAAAGAAAGCTTTCCGGCTACACTTGCGTTTCAATTAGCGCGAAGAGGGAAGAAAACATTTCAAATCTTTTAAATTTAATTTATGAAAAGACGATTGCAAATAAAATTGATCTTTCAAAAATCGTTCTGACAAACATGAGGCACATAACAATTTTAAAAGAGGCAAAAAAGCTTGTAGACAAAACTCTTCAAACTCTTGATTCAATGAGCTTAGATGTTGTTGCCTTTGAGATAAAAAGGGTTTGGAATGAGCTTGGAAAAATTACAGGAGAAACAGAAACAGAGGAAATTATTGACGAGATATTTTCCAAATTCTGTTTGGGGAAATAGAAATGGAAACTAAATTTGACATGATTGTAATTGGCGCTGGCCATGCGGGTTGCGAAGCTGCCCTTGCAGGCGCGCGCCTTGGGAAAAAAGTTCTCCTAACGTGCTTAAACCTGGATTCCGTTGCGTTTTTGGCTTGCAACCCGTCAATTGGCGGAACAGCAAAGGGCCATCTGGTTTGTGAAATCGATGCCCTTGGCGGCGAAATGGGGATAAATGCGGACGAAACCTCAATTCAAATCAGAATGCTCAACGAGGGAAAGGGGCCCGCGGTCCACAGCCTTAGGGCTCAAGTTGACAAAATTGCATATCACTGCCGAATGAAAAAAGTGTTGGAGGAAAACCCAAGCGTCTTTTTAAAGCAGGCAGAAGTTACAGAAATTTTGGTTGAAAATGAAAAAGTTATTGGGGTAAAAACCGCCCTTGGCGAAAGCTTTTTTGCCGGCGCAGTTGTTGTTGCAACCGGGGTTTATCTTAAAAGCAGAATTATAATTGGCGAGTTTTCTCAAAACATTGGCCCAAACGGCTTTGCAAGCGCAAACGGGCTGACCCAAAGCTTGTTGGACCTTGGCTTTGAAATCAGAAGATTTAAAACGGGAACGCCGGCAAGGATAAACGGGCGAACAATAGATTTTTCAAAGCTTGCGCCGCAAGAGGGAACGGATGGAATTAGTTTCTCTCCCCTGTCGAAAAACCCGAACAAAAATGTTGCAATTTGCTTTGAAACGGCAACAAATTTAAAAACACATGAAATAATTTTAAAGAATTTAAAAAGGGCCCCAATGTTCAGCGGGGAAATAAAGGGCGTTGGGCCAAGATATTGTCCATCAATTGAGGACAAAATTGTTCGCTTTCCAAACAGAGAACGCCACCAAATTTTCTTGGAGCCTGAAGCTCTTTCAACAAACGAAATTTATGTTCAAGGTGTTAGCACTTCGCTTCCGGCGGATGTTCAAAACGAAATGTATGCCTCGATTGAGGGCCTTGAAAACGCTCAAATTATGAGAAACGCCTATGCAATTGAATATGATTGCATAAATAGCCAAGAGCTTTCCCCTTCGCTTGAAAGCAAAAAGATTTCAGGCCTTTTCTTTGCCGGGCAGATAAATGGAACAAGCGGCTATGAGGAGGCGGCGGCCCAGGGGCTTGTTGCGGGGATAAATGCAAGTTTAAAACTGGACGGCAAAAGCTCTCTTGTTTTAAAGCGCAACGAGGCCTACATTGGCGTTTTAATTGACGATCTTGTAACAAAGGGAACAAACGAGCCTTACAGAATGATGACAAGCCGCGCCGAATTTAGGCTTGTTTTAAGGCAAGATAACGCCGACTCCCGCCTGACAGAAATTGGAAGAAAAATTGGGCTTGTAAGTGATGAGAGATATCAACTTTTCAAGAAAAAACAAGAAATCCTTGAAAAAATGCGAAAAAAACTTGAAATTTTGATAAAAATCGACGAAAAAACAAAAAAATTTCTAAAAGAAAACCAAGAGCCAATCCCCTCTGGATCAATTAAAGCAATTGATCTTCTAAAGCGAAACAACATTGACATCTATAAATTAAATGAAACATATGACCTGTTTTCCGAGGAAGAAACAAGGTTTATGGACACAATCAACACAGAGGTTAAATATAGCGGCTATATTAAACAGCAAAACGATGAAATTGAAAAATTGAAAAAGCAAGAGGAAGTTTCGCTTGTTGAAGTTGAAGATTATTTCAAGATAAAGGGCCTTAGAATTGAGGCTCAACAAAAATTGAACAAAATTCGCCCGGAAACTCTCGGCCAAGCATCCAGAATCTCCGGCGTCTCCCCGGCGGACATAACCGTTTTGTCCATCTATTTAAAAACGAGGAAGAAATGAGAGAAATATTGAAAGAGGCGCTAAAAGGCGCGAACATCGCCTTAAATGACGATCAAATTGAAAGTTTTATAGCTTTCTACAAATTTTTAATTGAAACAAACAAGAAATTTAATTTGACGCGAATCGTTTCAGAAGAGGAATATGTTGAAAAACACGTTCTCGATTCGCTCTTCGCCCTCCCCTACATCGAAGCGGGCGTCACTATAGTTGATGTTGGTTCTGGCGGAGGATTTCCGGGAATTCCATTAAAAATTGCAAGGCCAGATTTGAAGATTACAATGATCGACAGCGTTTCAAAGAAGGTTGACTTTTTGAATGAAGCAATTGAAATGCTGGGGTTGGAAAACGCGATTGCCGTCCACGCGCGCGCAGAAGATTTTGCCCAGGAGCACAGAGAAGCGTTTGATGTCTGCGTATCGAGGGCGGTTGCCCCGCTCAGCACGCTTTTGGAATATTGTTCGCCGCTGACAAAAATTGGCGGAAAAGTTGTTGCATACAAGGGAAGCTCTGCGGAAGAGGAATTGAATGGGGCAAGGAAGGCAATTGAAGTTTTTGGTTTGGAGCTGGGAACCAAGCATTCTTATCAAATTCAAGAAAGAAATAATAATCTGTTAATTTTTAAAAAGGAACGGCGCACGCCAAATTTATACCCAAGGCGCAATAATAAACCGCGAAAAGAGCCAATCTAAAGCAAAAAACGCAAATCTAATTTGCGTTTTTTATTATTTCTGTTAATATATTAATAGTTTTTAACAAAGGAGATATTTTATGGGAAAAATAATTGCCTTTGCAAACCAAAAAGGTGGCGTTGGGAAGACAACAACCTGTGTCAACGTTGCGGCATACATAGCTGCCATGGGGAAAAGGGTTCTTTTAATAGACCTCGACCCCCAGGGAAACGCAACAAGCGGTGTTGGAATTGAAAAGACAAGTTCAACAAAAACCATTTACAACGTCATAGATGGTGATGCAATAATAGACGAAGTCATTGTCTCAACCGAGGTTCCCGGGTTGGATTTTGTTCCTGCGACAATTGACCTTGCGGGGGCGGAAATTGATTTGGTTCAAATGCCAAACAGGGAAAACGTTATAAAGAACAGGCTTTCAAGGATTAAGGATAGATATGACTACATATTTATTGACTGCCCTCCTTCCCTTGGCCTCTTAACGGTCAATGCTTTAACAAGCTGCAACTCAATTGTAATTCCAATTCAATGCGAGTTTTACGCTCTTGAAGGTTTGACCCAACTTATGAACACAATTAAGTTGGTAAAGAAGCATTTGAACCCAAGTTTGGACATTGAGGGCGTTGTTTTGACAATGAAGGATTCCAGGAGCAATCTAATAAGCCAAGTTAGCGAAGAAATCAAAGCCTTCTTTGGCAAAAAGGTTTTTGAAACCTCAATTCCAAGAAATATAAGGCTGGCGGAGGCTCCAAGCCACGGAACGCCAATTGGCATGTATGATGCTTCTTCAAAAGGGGCTAAAGCCTACCTAGATTTGGCTGAAGAGATATTACAACGCAACAATGATAAGTACACAAAAATAACACCAAAAATAAGATTAGGAGGAACAAATGATTAAAAAGGGTTTAGGAAAAGGGTTAAATGCCCTACTCTCCATTTACGACGAAGAGGAAGAGAGGGAAGAACGAGAAGAAAATGTTTCACGTGAAACAAAACCGGATAACGGAATTGAAGGAGTTGACATATCATTAATATATGCCAACCCAAACCAACCAAGAAAGAATTTTGATGAAACAGCTTTAAAAGAGCTTGCGATGTCAATTAAAACCCACGGGATAATTCAGCCAATTGTTTTAAATCGTGCGGAAGACGGAAAATACATGATAATTGCTGGTGAAAGGCGTTGGCGCGCGGCAAAAATTGCAGGTTTAACCCAGGTTCCGGCTTTTATCAGAAATTATACGCCGAAACAAATCAAAGAAATCTCCATTATTGAAAACCTTCAAAGGGAAGATTTGAACCCAATAGAGGCGGCAAGGGCTATTAAACAATTGATGGACGAGTATGATTTAACTCAGGAGGCTGTTGCAGACAGAATTGGAAAAAGCCGTCCCGCAATTGCCAACACGCTTAGGCTGTTGACGCTTCCCTCCGATGTTGTTGATATGATTGAAAACAACAAACTAAGTGCTGGCCATGCAAGGTGCTTGATTCCTTTGAGTAGTTCTCTTGAGCAAACAAAGGTTGCGCAAACGGCAGTTGCAAAAAAACTCTCGGTTAGAGATTTGGAAAAATTGGTTAAAAATCTTCTAAACCCTGCAAAGGAAAGGCCAAAAGCTGAGCAAAGCATAGAGTTGAAGGCAATGATTGAGGAAATGCAGAGAACTTTTGCAACAAAAGTCTCGGCAATTGGAAATGATAATAAGGGAAGAATCTACATAGATTATTATAGCAAGGATGATTTAGATAGAATTGCTGAGTTGATCCAGCTTATTAACAAAAAGACTCTCACATTAAAAGATTTAACTTTATTAAACAAAAAATAGGCAAAATGTTTCACGTGAAACAAAAAAAGCCAAAATTCTTAAACGAGAGCCGTTTTTGGTTAAACGGGAAAATGTTCAAATAAATACTCAAAAATCGCTCTCATCAAAGATTTTTTAGGCCAAAAATCGAGCAAAATTGGCCAATTGTAAACAAGTTTATTTGCAAAATGTAAAATAAAATGGTAGAATAATTTTGTTTTTATAAGAAAATATATATAAGGAGAATTATGAAAGAAACAAAACCGAACTATGGAAAAATAATTTGGATAACAATACTTGTTATTTTGATTGTTCTTTTGCTTTGGTCTGCATTTTCTGGAACTGGCTCCTACGGAGAAAAAATTACTATAACTGAGTTTCAGGAAAAGATTGAAAATGGGGAGTTTACAGACGTCTACTATTACAATGGCGTTTTTAGGGCGAGGATAAAAGATTCTGAGATTTCAGATGAAAACTTCCCTTCATATTCAGATTATTACTGCGAAATAGCTTTGCAAAAGGACTATGAAGATATAAAGGATGCAATTAATGTTGCAAATGACCCTGTTGTTACAATTTCGTATAACGCAGAGCCGACAAGGGAATCGTTCTTGTCAACGATAATGCCATATATTAGCTTGGCAATAATCTTGATAATTGGATATTTCTTGCTTAGAGCAATCTTGAAGGGCAATGCGGGAACGATGTCTTTTGGTAAAAGTCGTGCGCGCTCAAACGACAATGTTAAGGTGAGATTTAGTGATGTTGCGGGCGCAGATGAAGAAAAGGCAGAGCTTCAGGAAGTTGTTGAGTTTTTGAAGAATCCTCAAAAGTTTACGGATCTTGGGGCAAGAATACCAAAAGGGGTTCTTTTGGTTGGTCCTCCAGGAACAGGTAAAACCTTGCTGGCAAAGGCCGTTGCAGGGGAAAGCAACGTAACGTTACTTTCAATAAGTGGCTAAGACTTTG
>CALWHN010000028.1 GCA_944380415.1 uncultured Clostridia bacterium
GCTTTTTGTTGTTAGCCCTATAAAAAAACAAAACCTCCAGAAAAAACTGGAGGTAACATGGGGTGGAAGATGAGATTCGAACTCACGACCTCTGGTGCCACAAACCAGCGCTCTAACCAGCTGAGCTACATCCACCATTGATTTCTTGGCAGGGGTGGCAGGATTTGAACCTACGCATGCCAGAGTCAAAGTCTGGTGCCTTACCGCTTGGCTACACCCCTTAGCGTCAATTATTCTATCTTGTTTTGAAACATTTGTCAATAAAAATCACCAAATTTTTTATTTGTTTTTAATTTTTCTCTTGCATAGTAATTTAGTTAGTGATATACTCGTAAAGTTAGTTTATTTAAAGGAAAGAAACGCTATGACAAATGAAAAAATTAGGAATATTGCAATAATTGCCCATGTTGACCACGGCAAGACCTCGCTTGTTAACGAACTTTTAAAGCAAGGTAATGTTTTTCATGAAAATCAGGTTGTTGAAGACAGAGTTATGGACAGCAATGCCCTTGAAAGAGAACGCGGAATTACAATTCTTTCAAAAAATGCAAGCTGCATGTACAACGGGATTAAAATCAATGTTGTTGACACTCCGGGTCACGCAGATTTTGGCGGCGAAGTTGAAAGAGTTTTGAAAATGGTTGACGGCGTTTTACTTGTTGTAGACGCCTTTGAAGGAGCCATGCCTCAAACAAGGTTTGTTTTGGAAAAAGCTCTTTCACTCGATCTTAAAGTTATTGTTGTTATCAACAAAATTGACAAGCCAGACGCAAGGCTTTCAGAAGTTAAAGACGAGGTTTTAGAGCTGTTTTTAGATTTGGACGCCAACGAAGAACAGCTAAATTCGCCCTTCGTCTATTGTTCTGCAAGACAAGGCGTTAGCAGTCTTGACCCAAACCAAGTTGGAACGGACATGCGCCCGCTTTTTGAAACAATTATTTCTTACATTCCTGCCCCAGCTGGAGATGAGACAAAACCTTTTAAAATGCTAATTTCTTCTGCAGAACACAACGATTTTGTTGGAAGGCTTGTAATTGGAAAAATTGAACAGGGAACGGCAAAAGTTGGAGACAGCGTTGTTGTAACAAATTTCCATGAGGAAAGGAATATTAAAGGGAAAATTGTTCAACTATTTGAATTTGTTGGCTTGAAGAGAGTTCCGCTTTCTGTTGGCAAAGCTGGAGATATTATTTGCATTGCAGGAATTGAAGAGGCCCAAATTGGAGACACGGTTTCCTCTCCTCTAGACACAACTCCAATTGAATTTATTCAAATAGAAAAGCCAACAGTTGAAATGACATTCATGGTTAACAACAGTCCGTTTGCCGGAAAGGAAGGAAAGTTTGTAACAAGCCGCCATCTTCGCGAAAGGCTTTATAAAGAGGCTGTTAAAGACCTTTCATTGAAAGTTTCAGACACAAACTCAACAGAGGCCTTCACTGTTTGCGGCCGCGGCGAAATGCACCTTTCAATTTTAATTGAAAACATGAGAAGAGATGGATATGAATTCCAAGTTTCAATGCCAAAAGTTTTATTTTTGGAAGAAGACGGAATTAAAAAAGAGCCAATCGACTTTTTAACAATTGACGTTCCGTCCGATTGTGTTGGAACAATTATGAGCAAGATGGGAACGCGAAAGGGCGACTTAATTCAAATGAGTGAACACAACAGCCGAATGAAAATGGAATTTAAAATCCCTCAGCGCGGTCTATTTGGCTTTAAGTCGGAATTTCTAACAGACACACGCGGCGAAGGAGTTATGAGCTCAGTATTTTGCGGATATGAAGAATTTAAGGGGCCAATTAACCGAAGAGAATATGGCTCGCTCATTGCTTATGAAACTGGCGAAGCAATCGTCTATGGCCTATTTAATGCACAGGAGCGCGGAGATCTTTTTATAACCCCTGGAACAAAAGTTTATGCGGGAATGGTTGTTGGCCAAAATCCAAAGGGCGACGACATTGTTGTAAACGTTTGCAAAAAGAAACACCTTTCAAATTGTAGAAGTTCTGGCTCAGATGAAGCACTTAGATTAATTCCTCCAAGAATTATGTCGCTTGAGGACTGCATTGAATTTATTTGTGATGACGAACTTTTGGAAGTAACGCCAAATAATATCAGAATTAGAAAGAAGGAACTAGACCACAACCTGCGCCTTCGCCAAAGAGCAAAGGAACTTGGCTTAAATTAAAAAACAGCGGGCCGCTGTTTTTTTTGTTTTAATATTCAAAATCTATGTCGTTAAAAATTTCATCATTGAAAAACTCATAAAGAGTTATCCCAAGCCCTTGACAAATTTTGATTAATGTTCTAACAGAACAATAATCACTTTCATCATTGAGCATGGAATTTAGAGTTGACGTTGTTAGCCCTCCCGCCGTGCAAAGTTTATTTATTGAAATACCCTTTTGTTTGGCAAGGCTTAAAATTCTTAACTTAACTGCATCAGAGCCTCTCATATATTCTCCAATACTATTTTACAACTAGTTTGCCAATAATTGTTGACGGCTATCCGTAAACTTTTGCAAAAAATGACATTATTCGCCATCTTTATTGATAAATTTGCTCTTTAAAACGGATGCAAGTTCAATTGAGCCTTCTCCGAACCTCTCTTTAATCGCTTTAATAGTTCTGGAAAAACTCTCCTTTTTGCCAAGTTTTTCATCAAAAATTGAAGCTTGCTTGGGGCGGAGTTTGCTTTTTAAGTTTCTAACTGAAATTCTAATGCTTCTAATTGGCGTTGTATAATTCCAAAAACAATCTATAATTTCAAGCGCACAATTTGCAATATCCTCCGCCCGTGATAAATCAAACAAAAAAGTTTGGCTTTTTCCAAACCTTTCAAAATTAGAAGTTTTTAAGCTAACATGAACCGAAGTTCCAACAAGATTTTTATCTGAAAGCCGTTTTGAAATTTTTTCTGAAAGAAATTGAACCAAGCTAAAAACATCTTCTCGCTTTGTTATATCTGTAATTGTTGTCGTTCCGTTTCCAACACTTTTAACCTCCGGACGCAAACTGTTGTCAACAACCTGCTCCTCAAACTCCCCCAAAAGTTTTTGTTTTAATTGAAGAGCAACAATGTTAAATTTTTTCTTTAAAATTAAATCTGGAATTTGAACATAGTCGCCAAGCGTTAAAAC
This sequence comes from uncultured Clostridia bacterium, assembly GCA_944380415.1. GTDB lineage: Bacteria > Bacillota > Clostridia > Christensenellales > UBA1242 > UMGS687. The sequence goes on from CALWHN010000028.1 coordinate 3,144, forward strand.
GTTCATCTTTTCAAGTTTTTTAAGTGTTCTATTTCCAATTCCAATTACTGCATTAACTGGAAGCGGATAGACAATTTCTTTAAAATTTTCTCGTGAAATAACTGTTGTTGCAAACGGCTTTTTCAGGTCGCTTCCAAGTTTTGCAAAAAGTTTTGAAAAGCTAACGCCAACCGAAATTGTTACTCCAACTTTTTCTAAGACTTCTTTTCTAATTGAATCCGCAATTTTCTTTCCGCTTCCAAAAAGATTAACACTCCCTGTTACGTCTAGCCAACACTCATCAATTCCAAAGCTTTCAACGGTGTCTGTATAGTTGTAATAGATTGAAATAATTTTGTTTGAAATCTTTTCATAAAGCTTAAAATGAGGTGGAAGGCAAATTAAAGAGGGGCATTTAAGTTTTGCCTCATAAATTGATTCCCCCGTTTTAACTCCTTGGCTTTTTGCAACATCATTTTTTGCCAAAATAATTCCCGTTCGCGTCTTTGGATTTCCGCTTACGGCAACCGGTTTCCCCTTTAATTCTGGCCTGGAAGCACATTCAACACTTGCATAAAAATTGTTGACATCGCAGTGAAGAATTACTTTGTCATTAAAAAACCTCTTTTCCATTAACTTAGTTTTTGGAAAAGAGGTTTAAGTTATTCTAAATTTTACTCTGTTCTAAGCGCAACAACTGGATCTTTCTTTGAGGCAATCCTTGCCGGAATTAAGCCTGAAATTAGCGAAAGAACAACGCTGACCGCAGTTAAAATCAAAACGTGGGTAAACTTTAAAACTGCAATTGTTCCAATTTCTGGAACAAGCGAACCAACAATTGCATTTATTGGAACGGTTAGAATTAGTGAAAGCAACCCGCCAATTATTCCCGCGCAAAGGCCAATTATGAATGTTTCACTGTTAAACACGTTCATAATGTCTCTTTTTCTTGCGCCCAAGCTTCTTAAAACGCCGATTTCCTTTGTTCTTTCAATAACTGAAACATAGGTTATAATTCCAATCATGATTGAAGAGACGACCAAGCTTATCGCAGCAAAAGCAATTAAAACATATGAGATAATGTTTATAACAGAGCCAAGAGTTTCAGTTAAAAAGCCAGTCGAATCCATGTAGACTATTTTTTTGTTTTCATTTGTTTGAGTTTGATTATAGGCCTCAATCATCTCAATTATCGAATCTTTTGCGTCAAAATTCTTCGGATAAAAGTATATCCCTGTTGGAATTTCTGAAATTCCAATTTGCTGCATGGCAAGTTCAAAGGCTTCATCTTCGTCCAGAGTGTAACCATAGCACAATTGCAAAAATTGGTTGATTTCATCAACATTTGCAAATCCATCCGCTGGAAGAAGAGAAACTTCGGAAACCTCAATAACATAGTTGTCAAGGAACTGATATGTATCCTTAATTGAAAGCTGTTTTTGCGCAATTAAAGACTGCTTGCAGTTGTTTCTATAATATTCTCCTAGGTCTGGCATATAAGCAACGCCAGTTGACAAAAGCGTTGCTGGGGCATCTTCTTTAACCCTAATTATTCCAGAAATTTTAAGCGTAACCGAGCTCTCTTCATATGCTTGGCTTAGCGCATCTTGCCCGCCTTCGTCCAATTTACTAAAAGCTGTTATATCTTCAAAATTCTCGCTGTTTGGAATGTAATAGTCATCATTAAACAAAAGCTTAAACTCTTGATTTAAAATTGTTTCAAAGTCTATTTCAAGATATTCTCCGTTTTCAGTTGGAGTTTGAATTCCAAGGGCGTTTAAAACGGCATATGAGATTCTGTTTCCCTCGCCAACAACAAGCAGCATCTCATGGGTGAACTCCTCCCCCTCATGTTTTTGCGGAAGTGAGCCATAAATTAAATCATATTGACTCATGACAAAATCCATGTTGTTTAAAAGCGGATAGAAAATGTCGCTTTGAGTTCCAGACATAATGCTTGTTGAGTTGGTGCTTTTAAAGAAATTAACCGTTCCGTTTGAATTTTTGGAAAGAATTTTAAGCGGCGTAAAATAACTGTATTCAATTAAATTTAATTGACTATTTTCTCCTTTATTTTTATCCTCTTGTTCAAATTTTTTTACATATTCAATAAAATCGCTGCTCAAATTGTTGTAGTGACCAAATTGAATAAACTGAACGGCCGGATTGTATGGAAGAACACTGGTTTCACTTGAAGATCCTTGGTTTTCTTGCGGAGTAAATGAGGTAAAAGAATTCATATCAACTGTAATTGCTGAAACAGTAATTGGATATCCGCCAAGCGCATCCGATTGAATTTGATTTATGTAATTTGTAAACCCGGTTGAAATTGAAAGGACAAGAGCAATTCCAACAATTCCAATACTTCCCGCAAAAGAAGTTAGAATTGTTCGCCCCTTCTTTGAAAACAAATTTTTAAAGGACAAACTGAGCGCGGTGTAAAATTTCATCGCAGATTTTTTCTGTTTTTTAACTTTTCTTGCGTTTTTTTCATTAATTTCAGGTGTTTTTTGCTCTTTTTTTACATTTCTAGATTTATATGGCTTAGAATCGCCAACAACTTGGCCATCCAAAAGTTTTATAATTCTTGTGCTAAATTTCTCTGCAATTTCACCGTTGTGTGTAACCATTATAACAAGGCGCTCTTTTGAAATTTCCTTAATGAGATCCATAACCTCTAAGCTTGTTTTAATGTCAAGTGCGCCGGTTGGTTCATCTGCAAGCAATATTTCTGGGTCGTTAACAATTGCCCTTGCAATGGCAACTCTTTGCATTTGCCCGCCAGATAGCTGATTTGGTTTCTTTTTTGCAACATCTTTTAGTCCAACCCTAGAAAGCGCTTCGAGCGCGCGCGCTTGGCGTTCCTTTTTTTTCACGCCAGATATAGTAAGTGCAAGTTCAACATTCCCCAAAATTGAAAGATGAGGAATTAGATTATATGATTGAAATACAAAGCCAATTTTTTTGTTGCGATAGTTGTCCCAATCACTATCCTTAAAGTCCTTCGTTGCCTTTCCGTCAATGAACAAGTCTCCGCTGGAATATCTATCAAGCCCGCCAATAATGTTTAGCAGCGTTGTTTTTCCGCAGCCAGATGGCCCCAAAATTGAAACAAATTCGCTCTTTCTAAATTCTAAATTAATTTCCTTAAGCGCATCAACACAAAATGAATCCGATTTATATTGTTTGCTTATGTTTACCAACTTTAACATGTTTTTCTCCAATAAATATATTATAACTCAACTTTAAAAAAAGTTATAGTATTTTCGTTTTTGTTGACAAAATCATTATTTTATGATAAATTACTCTTCGCAAGATAATTTGCGGGTGTAACTCAATGGCAGAGTTCTAGCTTCCCAAGCTAGCTACGAGGGTTCGATTCCCTTCACCCGCTCCACTTTAGCAGGGTTTATCCCTGCTTTTATTTAGGGTTCGGGAATCCTCTGTTCGAAATATTTAATCTCCTTACAAGTCGCGGCAAAAATTACAGCGCAGATGTAATTTTTCGTTTGGCCGCGAATACGAGAAAAAACAAGCATC
>CALWHN010000029.1 GCA_944380415.1 uncultured Clostridia bacterium
ATTTGCTTTCCCAAAAGCTTTTGAAAAACAATTCCAGAGCCGCCAACGCTTATAATTGGCTTTTGCCTCTTTGGAATTTGCGCGATAAATTCCTCAAGTTTTTTATTTTGAAGATCAAAAATTTTGTTGTCAGAATCCGCCGTTGAAAAATGGGCGGCGATGCCCTCAATAAAAATTCCTAAATCTAGCGCTTTTTGATAGATTTCCCTAAATTCCTTTGGGTTTGCAATTCCAAGCCTGTTCATTCCACAGTTAACTTTAAGATGAATTTTTATGCAACTTGCAGAACTTGGATTTTTCTTTAAAAACTCCAAAAGTTTTTCAAAATGCTCCCGTCCTTCAACTATAAAACTAAATCCATGTTCGGCGCAGGACTTAAAGTTTTTTGTTTTTCCAACTATTAAAATTTTTAAGTTTTTATTGAGGCTGTAAAGTTGCTCTGCCTCGTTTACATTTGAAACGCCAAAGAAATCCACGTTATTATGTATTAAATTATATATCCTTTCAACCCCATGGCCATAGGCGTTCGCCTTGACCATCAGGCAAATTTTCTTGTTCCCCAAAATTCTTCTAACTTCCCCAATGTTAGTTAGAAGCGCCTCTTTTGAAACAACAATTTTCCCACATTTATCCACAAATTCAGTATATGAAAAAAAAGAAGGACCTTGTTAAAGACCCTTCTCGTAATTTTGCATAATTATTCAGTTTTATGAATTAATATTCTCCGGCTCGGATTCTTCTTCGTCCGGTTTTGGTTCAAGAATTGCCATAATTGGCTCTTTCAACTCTTCGGGCGTGTAAGAAGTTTTAACTTTAATTGGAACAATTGGAAGCTCTGCGCTTTTAAGCGCCTCAATAACTTCCGGCGCCTCTGTTTCAAGCTGTTCATCTCCAATGCTTCCATCAAAAATGTCTATAACAAGTCTGGGTTTCATTGTTTCAAGGTCAAAGATAACAAGGTCAACATATCTGTCTCTAATTGAATCATAAAGAACATGGCTTCCAACCGGCTCTAAAATTGTGTCAACTCCAACTTTTGGAAACACGATATAGCCTTTTGGAAGAATTTTGCTGATTAAAACAAAAAGTTTAAGCTCTTTTCTGTAAAGATATTTGTCAACAACATCACAATAGCTGCCCTTTGTGTCAAGTTTTCCATTTTGATTTCTTAAGAGTTTTTCTTCCTTTTTCTTTTTAAGTTTAATTTTTCTTGGGCGCTTAACTTCTTTTCCCGCCCTTTTTCTTCTCCAAATGACAAGCGCTCGCGCAAAGATAAACATTACAATTAAAATACCAATAACGCTAAGTGCAACAATCCAGCCCATTTTTTAACCTCTCTTTTACCAAACAATTTCGCTCTTCCCAAGCTCTTTTAAAATTGAATTAACTTTTGTAAAATGCCCACATCCGAAAAATCCATTAAACGCCGAAAGCGGACTTGGATGAGCACAGGAGAGAACGTAGTGGCGGCTTCTGTCAATTCCCTTTCCAATTTCCTGTGCATTTGCCCCCCAAAGAAGGAAAATAACGGGGTCTTCTCTCTTATTTAAAAGGTCAATTATCTTTCCGGTAATCTTTTCCCAGCCCTTGTTTTTGTGTGAATTTGGTTGGCTTTCTCTAACTGTTAAAACGCTGTTTAAAAGCAAAACGCCCTGCTTAGCCCACTTTGTTAAATTTCCATTTGTTTGCGACTTTTTGCCCGTTTCTGCTTCAATTTCTTTATAGATGTTTACAAGCGAAGGTGGAAGCTTAACTCCTTCTTCAACGGAAAAGCAAAGGCCGTGGGCTTGGCCGGGTTGGTGATATGGATCTTGGCCAATTATAACAACTTTAATGTCTTCAAACTTAACAAGGTTTAAAGCATTAAAAACATTCTCCGCCTTTGGATAAATTTTATATGTTGCATATTCTTCGTTTAAGAATTTTTGCAAACTTTTAAATTCCGAAGTTTCAAATTCGTCTTTAAGCAGCTCAAACCAATTCTTTGTTATTGGGAACATATGTATATTATAACACAACAAAAAGCAAATTGCTATTGACTTTTTAAAAAAAATATTCTAAACTAGAAATTGATAAAGGAATCAAAAAAATGGAAAATTTGCTGGAAAACATATCAAAAAGCTTTGAAACTATTAAAATAGACAATAATTTTGTTGAAATTAAAACAAATTTGGAATTTAAAAAATCTGTTCCCGTTCGCGTCTTTTTAAAAAAAGTTGATGACAAATTTTATATTTCAGACAATAAAAACACGCTTCGCTACATGAACACAATTTACAATCTTTCAAGCAAAGATGTAATTCAATGTATTAATGACATTGTAAATCACTATCGCTTTAAAATTGACAAAGGAGAAATTTTAGGAGAAATAAACGCAGGGAATGCAAAGCGAAGGTTCTTAGACTTCATTGTTTGTTGCCAGTCTCTTGCAAATATGTTCATATTCTTTGACGACCCAAATTAAAACGATTTAAAAAATCGTTTTTTTATTTTTTGTTTTTGTGGTATCCTAATTTTGAAAGAAGGTTCGCCTTTGGCGAAAGCAAAGCTATGAAACAACAAAAATTTTATAACGCAAAGGACAACTTTGCGCTAATTTGCGATATGGCAAAACAACTCAACTTGGACGAAAAAGTTGTTGAGCTTTTGTTTTCGCGCGGAATTGATACAAAAGAAAAAATTCTAACCTTTTTAAATCCAAACCGAAGCCAATTTAACGACCCGTTTTTACTCAATGGAATGAAAGAGGCAAAAGAGAAAATTCTTTCGGCAATTGAAAACAAGAAGAAAATTTTGGTTTTTGGCGATTATGATGTTGACGGCGTCAGCGCAACGGCAATTTTGATTAAACTTTTTGAAAAACTTGGCGCTTTTGTTAGTTACTATCTTCCAAACAGGTTTATAGACGGCTATGGCCTAACCCGAGAAACAATTGACAAAGTAAACAAAAATTTTAGCCCAAACCTAATCGTAACCGTGGACTGTGGAATATCCTGCCACGATGAAGTTGAATATGCAAAAAGCCTTGGAATTGACGTTGTTGTGACGGACCACCATGAAATCCCAGAGCAAATTCCCGAAACAATTGTGATAAACCCAAAACTGGAGGGCCAGGCATATCCCTTTAAAGAGCTCTGTGGAACGGGCGTTGCCCTAAAACTTGCACAGGCAATTTTAAACAGCGATTGCGAGGAGTTTCTTCCAATTGCGGCAGTTGCAACAATTGCAGACATTGTTTCGCTAACAGACGAAAACCGCGCAATTGTAAGCGAGGGGCTCAAACTTTTCGAAAAATTTCTTCCGCCCGGAATTAAAGAACTTTTAAAGGACAACAAAATTCCGCTCAAAACAATCAATTCAACGGATATTGCATTTAAAATTGCGCCAAAAATCAATTCAAGCGGAAGAATGGGCGAAGCTTCCGACAGTTTAAAGCTTTATCTAACAACAAATCCGGCGGAAATTAAAGCTCAAATTGCAAAAATAAACGAATATAATTTAAAAAGGCAAAAGGCCTGTGGAAAGGTTTTTGAAGATTGCGTAAAAATGCTTGAAACCCAAAACATGGCTTTAAAGCCCGCAATAATTCTCTCGTCAAAGGATTGGGACAGCGGAATTTTGGGAATTGTTTGCGCAAGGCTTGTTGAAACTTACAACCGCCCCGCCTTTTTGTTCTCGGAAGAAAATGGGCTTTTAAAGGGTTCTGCAAGAAGTTTGACGGATATAAATGTCCACGAAATTTTGTCAAGCATGAAGGATGTTTTGGAAACATTTGGCGGCCACAAAATGGCGGCAGGAATGTGTTTAAAGGTTGAACACTTTTCGCTGTTTAAAAAAAATGTCAACAGTTTTATTCTAAATAAAGTAAGTCCAAAGGCGTTTTTGCCAATTTCATATTACGACCTTGATATTGAACAGGAGCAAATTTCGGACAAATTTTTGGAAGACCTTGAAAAACTTGAACCATTTGGCCTTGGAAACGCAAAACCGCTTTTAAAAATTTCAACTTCAAGCGCAAAGATCAGCTCGCTTAAAAACTTCCCCTGCCACTACAACATTTCAATTGGCAAGTTAAATTTAATTTATTTCAACTGTTTAGATAAATATTTTTCGCTTAAATATGCAAAGCAAAAAAACATTGTCTTTGAAATTCAAAACAAACAAAACGGCCAAATTAAAGGAATTGTAAAAAACTTTAACGGCGGTTTTGAGCTTGACAAAAGTTTTTCAAGCAATTTGGACGCATATTGCTTTGAACAACTAAAATATTTGAATAACACAAGGAAAGTTCAAACAAAAACATATCAAGAAGAAGATATAATCGAACTTTTGGCGGAGTGTGATAGCAGCGCTTTTGGAACAATTTTTGTAACAACAAAAAGCCAAACCTACAGGAAATTTATTGAAACCTATTCGTGCGAAAACATCTTCGACCTCTTCGTTTTCAACAACTCGTCCGACGCGGGTTACAACGCGCTCTACCTCTATCCAACCAATTTAAAAATCTTTAAAAATTACAAAAAAATTGTTTTTTTAGACGGAGTTTTAGATCCCTCCTATCTCTCAGAAATTAAAAACAATTCAAACGGCGAAATCTATCTTCCAAAAAATTCAAGCTTTAACAAAAAGATTTTTGCCTCGCTAAATTTGTCCCGCCAAGAAATTGGAAACTTCTTTGTTAAACTAAAAGAATTTTCTGGCCAAACATTTTCAAACCTCTCCCACATGTACAACTCAATTTGCAAAAAGGTTAAAATTTCCTTTGTAAATTTCTATGCATATGTTTTAATCTTGAAAGAGCTTGGGATTATAAGCTTTGACGAAACAAATTTAATTGAGTTTGAAATAACAAACAAAAAATCCCAACTTTCAAATTCAAAAATTTTTAACGCGCTTGGCGCAATTAAACAACTTGTTAGGTGAAATATGGAACTAATTTGCAAAAATGTTGAAAATGAAAAGGAACTAACCGAAGTTTTAAGGCTTTTCTATCCAACTTTTGAAGAAGACCAAGAAGGAAAAATTTTTTTTGAAAAAACAGAAGACGAATATGTAATAGATGTTCTTGGAAAAATTTTTAGAATTAAAAAATATTTAAAAAAGGAAAAAAGCGACGAAAAGCGCGCGCTCTATCTTGCCCTGTCCTCCGCCCTTGGAAAAACTTTTGAGTGGGGCTCGCTAACGGGCGTTAGGCCAACAAAACTCGCCTACGACCTTTTGTCAACCGGAACGGAAAAACACCTGTTAAAAGAAACACTAATTCGTGATTATAACCTTTCCGAAAACAAGGCAAAACTGGTTAGAGATGTAATTTCAAATCAAAATTGCATAATTAAAAACGACAATTTGGTTGACTTTTTCGTCAACATTCCAATTTGCCCGTCAAGGTGTAAATATTGCAGCTTCATTTCAAGCGAAATTGGCGAAGTTAAGGACATGGTTGAAAACTACGTTGAAGCGCTAATTTGCGAAATTAAAGCGGCAAAGGAAATTATTGCAAAAAAGAATCTAATTGTTCGCTCGGTTTATGTTGGCGGAGGAACGCCAACCGTTCTCTCTGCCCAAGATTTGAAAAGAATTTTGTCCGAAATCAATTTCCGGGCAACGGAGCTAACCGTTGAAGCCGGCCGGCCAGACACAATAACCCGCGAAAAACTTTCCGTTTTAAAGGAAATGGGCGTAACGCGAATTTGCGTAAACCCCCAAACTTTTTGCGAAAGAACGCTTAAGGCAATTGGAAGAAATCACGGCGTTAAAGAAATTCTTTCCGCCTATAAACTTGCCGTTGAATTTGGCTTTGACGTAAATTTGGATTTGATTGCCGGCCTTCCCGGCGAAAGTTTCCAAACCTTTAAAAAATCTCTTCAAGCGGCAATTGAAATGGCGCCGGCGAACATAACCGTCCACGCGCTTGCGCTAAAGCGAGGAAGCATGCTTACAATTCAAAAACAAAAAAACAAATCAATTTCCCTTGAAGTTCCCCCTCCAAAGGAGGTTGAGAAGATGATTTCCTTTGCCAACACAGAGCTTCTAAAAGAAGGCTTTGTTCCATACTATCTCTACCGCCAAAAAAACACGCCCCTTGGCCTTGAAAACGTTGGATACGCCCAAAAAGGGAAAATTTGTTTGTTCAATGTTGACAGCATGGAAGAAACAACAAGCGTGATTGCATGCGGCGCAAACGCAATTTCAAAGCGCGTTTTCTCCGTTGAAAACAGAATTGAGCGCAGCCCAAACGTCAAGTTTATTGGCGAATACATCTCTCGCCTTGATGAAATGATTGAGCGCAAGAAAACGCTTTTTGCTTGACCTTTTTCTCGCTTTTTCGACAAAATTCGTCAAATTAAGAAAACAATAAAACCGGCTTTTGCCGGTTTTTTTAAAGTTCAAAATCTGGGTTTCCTGCTGGAAGCTTAACCTCCATGTTCCCAAGTTTCTTTGGGTTTGAGGCT
>CALWHN010000030.1 GCA_944380415.1 uncultured Clostridia bacterium
CTTGGGCTTGTTCTCTATGGCTATGGGCCAAGGCAATTGAATTTAAAACCCGCCCTAAGCGTTGTTTCGCACCTGATTAAAGTTTACGATGTTTCCAAGGGCGAATATGTTGGCTATGGAAAGGGATTTTTGGCAGAAGGGGACATGAAAGTTGGAATTGTTCCACTTGGCTATGGTGATGGAATTAGCAGGGGGCTTTCCAACAAATTTTCTGTTTGGATTGGAAAGAAAAGAGCAAAAAGCGTTGGATATATTTGCATGGACATGTTTTTTGTTGATTTAACTGGAATAGATGCTAAGGAAGGAGACGAGGTTGTTGTCTTTAAAGACGCAAAAAAATGGGCCCAAGTTTTGGGCACCATTGAATATGAAGTTTTAACTAATTTGGCGCTGATTAGATGACTAATTTGAGCCAACAAGTTTTAACATGTCAACAAGCTTGCATGTGTAGCCATATTCATTGTCATACCATGCAACGAGTTTGACGAAAGTTGGGTTTAGCATAATTCCCGCTTTGATGTCAACAATGCAAGTTCTAGGGTCGCCAATGAAATCGCTTGAAACAAGCGGAAGGTCGGTTGTTCCAACAATTCCTTTCATACTTCCGTTTTCCGCTTTTTTGATTGTTTCAATAATTTCTTCATAGGTTGTTTCCTTTTCAAGTTTAACTGTTAGGTCAACAACTGAAACATCGAGAGTTGGAACGCGGAAACTCATTCCAGTTAGCTTTCCTTTTAGTTCTGGAATGACCTTTGAAACGGCCTTTGCCGCGCCAGTTGATGATGGAATTATGTTGTAGGAAGCCGCTCTTCCGCCGCGCCAATCCTTCTTAGAAACGCCATCCGCGGCAAGTTGGGAAGGGGTTAGCGAGTGGACTGTTGTCATAAGGCCCTCTTTAATTCCAAAGTTTTCGTGAATAATCTTTGCAAGTGGAGCAAGGCAGTTTGTTGTGCAACTTGAGTTTGAAACAACTTTCATAGACGGGTCATATTCCTTTTCATTGACCCCCATGACGAACATTGGACACTCTTTTCCCGCAGCGGTTATAACAACTTTTCTTGCGCCGCTTCCAATGTGTTTTTCAGCTTCGCTTGCAAGCGTGTATTTTCCGCTTGCTTCCGCAATTACGTCTGGCTTTGTTTTTGTCCAATTTATGTGGGCAGGCTCATATTCGCTGTAAAAGTCAATTTTCTTTCCGTTTACAACAAGTTGGTCGCCAACGGCCTCTGCCTTTCCCTTGAATTTTCCGTGAACGGTGTCGTATGTCAGCATGTATGCAGCATATTCCGCGGTTATAAATGGGTCGTTAATTGCAACAACCTCAACGTCGTCTCTTTCGCTTGCAATTCTTAAAATCAACCTTCCAATTCGGCCAAAGCCATTGATTCCAATTTTAACTTTCTTTTTCATTTTTCCTCCTGAAGTTTAAATTAAGTTTTCTGGATTTAAGCATTTTAAGCTTTCCAAAACAAATTTGCCGTCTTTCCTGATTAAAACATCGTCAAAATATATTTCTCCGCCGCCATGCTCTGGAAGCATTGACAGAACCATATCCCAGTGTATTGCAGAAATGTTTCCGTTTGGCGCTTCATACTCATAGCAGCTGCCTGGAGTGAAGTGGATTGACCCAGCCATTTTCTCGTCGAACAATATATCTTGAAACCCGCGTTTTATATATGGGTTGACGCCAATTGCAAATTCCCCGAAATATCTGGAATTTTCGTCTGTGTCTAAAATGTCGTTTAATTTCTGTTGGTTTGTTCCCGTTGCCTTAACAATTTTTCCGTTTTCAACTGTTAGTGAAATGTTTGAGAATGAAATTCCGTTGTAAGTTGTGTCTAAATTATATGTGATTACACCGTTTACGCTTTCTCTAACTGGGGCAGTGAAAACCTCTCCATCTGGAATGTTCATTTTTCCTGCGCATTTAATTGCCGGAATTCCTTTAATTGAAAAGCTTATGTCCGTGTTTGGCGCAACAAGCCTAACCTTGTCCGTTTTTTCCATAAGCTTAACCAAGCTGTCCATCGCTTTGTCCATTTTTGAATAGTCCAAGTTGCAAACACTGTAGTAAAAGTCCTCATATTGCTCGGTGCTCATCTTTGCCGCCTGGGCAAGGCCGGTGCTTGGTGCAACCAAAATTGCCCATTTAGTGTTGTTTACGCGCTGTTTTCTAACTTCTTCTGTAAATTTCATGTGAGTTGCCGTTTGGTTGGATGGAACATCTGAATTTTCAAAGGTGTTTGCTGCGCCTTTAATTGAAATATATGCGTCCATCTTCTTCATAAATTCAAGGTCAATTTCCGCCTTTAACTTCAACATATCTTCGTTTTCGCCAAGCAAAAGAGCCCTTGAAATTTCAGCTGAATATAAATTTACAAAGGGATTTGCTCCAACGTTGTAAGTCTCTTCAATCAGCGCTTTAACAATTTTAAGGTCGCAATCTGTTGCTTCAATCAACAAATTTTCGCCCTTTTTAAGCGAAATTGAATAGTTTATTATATTTTTTGCAAGTTTTTTTGTTCTTTCGTCCATTTTTTACCCCACTATTTATAGTATTTGCCTATTCATCGAAATTATCAATTATTTGAACAGCTTCTGCTTGTGTTGTGAAAGAGATTTCGCCGAAATTATAGTTGAAAAGAGCCCTGGAAAAAGTGTAGACAGAAATTCCAAAAAATGCAACCATTCCAACAACGTAAGAGAACCAACCAAGGAAAGTTAGGTTAACATTTAATGTTACAAACAATATCAATCCAACAAGCATTGCAACAAAAATCCCAGCCCAAACACTTGGGAAGAGGAAACATCTTTTAGATTTTTTTTGTTTTGTTTTTTCTTGAAGTGGAATTGTTACGGTTTTTGGTTCAACGCCAGCCCAACCATTAACTTTTGAAAGCAGGGCGCTTTTTCCTGTCATCTCTGACAGAGTTGAAACCAAAATTGAGTCTAAAAGAATTATGTCTGCTTCGCCAGGATAGAGTTTTAGGCCAAAGAAAATTTTTGTGAAGAAGCTTTTTATTGTTTCCCAGCTTTTTGTAAGCCAATTTTCGCTTTTGTTTTGGCGGGAGACAACAACTTTTGCGCCGCGACTGTTTTTTTCAATCATTCTGTCAACATCTGAAAAGTTTATGTTTTTTGCGCTTTCTTTAAACAGAACAACCGTTCCCAAATTCTCGCTGTGGACCAAGCTTTCAAACATTTGTTCTGGCGTTGAACTTTCTTTGTAGACGATTGTTTTAAAGTTTGTGTGCCTAAATTCGTTTGATAAATTTTCTTTTTCAACGTTTTTGTTTGTTAAAAAGACAACTTGATATGACGGAGAAGGCAAACCAATTCTGGAGGTCAAATCTTCCAAAACTTTTCTTCTATTTCTTTCTCCAAGAAAAACAAAACTATAAAGCAATTTAGCCTCCTTTTAGCCCAATTTTTTCAGGCGCTTAGCGTGCCTTCCGGCTTCATATTGGGTTGTTAAAAATTCTTTAACAATTCTAATTGCCTTTCTTTTTCTTGTGTATCTTCCGGCAAGAATTAAAACATTTGCGTTATTGTGCCGCCTTGCAAGAGAGGCAATTGTTGTGTTCCAACAGAGGGCAGCCCTGATTTTAGAATTTCTGTTTGCAACAATGCTCATTCCAATTCCTGTTCCACAAATGTAAATTCCAATGTTGTTTTCGCTTTCCAAAACTTTTGCATTTCCAAGTTTTGCGAAATCTGGATAGTCAACAGAATCGGTGCTGTAAGTTCCAACATCAATTGTTGTTATGTTTTCGCGGTTGAAGAATTTTTTAATTTCTTCCTTCAATGGATAGCCGGCATGGTCGCAAGCGAGAATAATCATTTTAATCTCCTTATTTTAAAGTTAGTTTAACACATTAATTTAAATTTTAAAACTTTTTTTATGTTGATTGACAAAAGATTATTCTTAAAAATTTTAACTGGCATATCTTATTTATAAGCGAAACTATTTATTGGAAGGGACATGAAAATTTCCAAAAGGGAAAAATTTTACTACGGCGTTGGAAACCTTGGATATTCAACGGTTTCCTCAACTTTGTCAAATTTTATAATGTTCTTTGGAACAAGCGTTCTTGGCGTTAGCGGAACGCTTGTTGGAATTGCTGTTTCAATTAGCGTTTTGTGGGACGCAATTTCAGACCCAATTATAGGTTATTATTCAGACAATTTGAATTCCTCAATTGGAAAGCGCCATCCATATATGCTTATTGGAGTTCTTGGAATGTGCGCAATAAATTTAATTGTTTGGCTTGTCCCAGCAAGCGCGCCAGAGAGCATTAAATTTGTTTGGATTTTGGTTTCACTTCTTGCCGTTCAAACGTTTTGCACCTGCTTTTCAACGCCACACCTTGCCCTTGGCCTTGAAATGAGCCAAGACCCCCACGAGCAAACGTCAATTCAATGTACGCGAACAATTTTTCAGCTGATTGGAATGATGCTTCCAACAATTTTCATGTTCATCTTCATGCCAAATTCAGACGGCCAGGGTCAACTTCTAACAGAGGGATATGTAAACACAGCCTATGCTTCCTCTGTAATTTGCTTGGTCTTTGGGCTTATCACATTCTTTGGAACGCTAAAAAGACAAGTTTGTTGCCCGGCGCCACAAGTTCCAAAGAAGAAAGAAAATCTCCTTTCTGTCTTCAACGATTTCTTTAAAATTTTGAAGAAGAAGCAATACAAAATTGTAATCTTTGGCTATGCGGTAAGTTTGGTTGCCTCGTCAATTTTAACGGCTGCTGGAATGCACATGTTTACATATTGTTTCCACTTTGACTCCCGTCAAATTTCAATTTGCATGGGTGCGCTGATTATATCCGCCGTTTTGGCCCAGTTTTTTTGGGAGAGAGTTTCAAAAAGAATTGGAAAGAAAAAAACGCTTATTCGCGGCCTTTCTGTTGGAATAATTGCAATTTTTGTTGTTTGGGGTATTTTTGTTCTTAGAGGTTTAATTCCAACAATAGTTCTTTTCTATTTAAATTTGCCGCTAATTTTTATAATTGGCTTTGGAACAGGCGTTTTATATTCCTTTCCAATGTCAATGTTTAGCGATGTTATGGCAAAGGACGATGAGGCGGACGCAAAGAACAAAGTTGGCGTCTATTCCGGAATTATGACGCTTGCATTCAAAATTTCAAATGCGCTTTCACTTGTTTTAATTGGCGTTGTTTTGGATTTAATCAAGTTTTCTTCATCTTCGCCAGTTCAACCACTTTCCGTTCAAAACGGTCTTGGCCTTTTGGTCATTTTGGGCTGTCTTTTTTCGCTTGGTGCGTCAATTGCAATTTATAACAAATTTGAGGAGTAATTGTTTGACATAACTTTTTAAAAAGTGTAATCTTTCCTTGAAAGGAGAGAGCAATGGGAAGTTTTGGAACTATTTCATATGGCGTTAGAACGCCAATCATCAAAAGGGGGGACGACCTTGTTGAAATCGTTACCCAAAGTGTTTTGGGCGCGCTTAAAGAAAACAATTTAAGCCTTCAAGATAGGGATATTATTGGCGTTACAGAAGCCGTTGTTGGAATTTCCCAGGGAAATTTTGCAACAACGGACCAAATTGCAAAAGACGTTGAAAGCCATTTTAAGGGAAAGACGGTTGGGCTAATTTTTCCAATTATGAGCAGAAACAGATTCTCACTTCTGCTTAAAGGAATAGCAAAGGGAACAAAAAAACTTGTCATAATGCTTTCCTATCCCTCAGACGAAGTTGGAAACCCGCTGATCAGCCAAGAAAAGCTCTATGAAAGCGGAATTAATCCATATGGAAAAGCGCTTACTGAAGAGCAGTTTAGAAATGCTTTTGGCGAAACAAAGCACCTTTTTACTGGTGTTGACTACATTGAATTTTATAAAGAAATTGCAGGAAAGGATTGCGAAATAATTTTTGGAAACAAGGCGGAAGAAATTTTGGCCTACACGCCATATGTAATCAACGCAGACATTCACACAAGAAAGCAAACCAAAGACCATCTTTTAAAATGCGGAGCAAAAAAGGTTGTTTCGCTTGATGAACTTTTGACAAAAAGCGTTGACGGAAGCGGTTATAACGAAGAATTTGGCCTTTTGGGAAGCAACATCAACACAGACGACACGGTTAAACTTTTTCCTAGAAACACAAAGCAATTTGCCTTAAATTTGCAAAAGAGGTTTAAGGAGCTTACGGGGAAAAATGTTGAGTGTTTAGTCTATGGAGATGGCGCATTTAAGGACCCTGT
>CALWHN010000031.1 GCA_944380415.1 uncultured Clostridia bacterium
ATTTTTGATATGATATTTTATGGTAAAATATGATACGAAAAGTCGAACTCTTGGCATTTTCAGGTCGCCACTTCGGAACCATTGATTCGGGTTCGATTCCTGACGGGAGCGCCATTAATTTAATATTTTAAATTGATTATTTTCGCATATTTTTTCAATTTTTCCATTTTGGATAACATAACTTTCCCCATAAACAATTGCATTATCCTCGATTAAAATATATGCGCCATTTGTTAGTGCATATAATTTTTTTGACATGCTTTGAGGCAAGTAATAATCTTTGAGCAAATTAAAATTGCCAAAACAAAATTCGTTTCCATTTTGAAGGTTAAAATGCGGAATGATGATGTATTTACACAGTCCAATTCCATCATACCATTTTTGCCCGCCAACCTCGCTGTCCTCTTCTGGATAGTTGTAAACTTGCTCACACAAATTCATTGCGCCTGCGCTTTTGCCGACAATTGTTGCATCAGAGTTTATGTTTTTTTCAAAATTAATCTCTTTTAAAAACTTGTTTTGAACTGGAATTTTCCCGCCTTGCAAGTATACAAAATCAGCATTCTGCAAAATATTTTTTGCATCCTGTCTCGTTCTGTTGTCCAAAACTATTACATTTTTAAATTCTTTTAACTGAGCTTTAAATGCTTTCGCAATAAAATCTGCGCTAATGTCGTTTTGTTCGAATTGCACAGGATCGTTGCAAATAAAAACAAAATTATCAAATTTTTGAATGCTTTTTTGCAGGTTTTTTAAAAAGCTATTTGCTTTATCTATAACTGTTGCAATTTTTACGTTATTCTCTCTAATTGAAATAAAACTTTCACTAATTAAAAATATTTTCATTCTCGCTCACACATTAAATTTTTTCTTCAACGCTAATTAAAAATATTTTATCTTTAAAGGCCCCGCGCTTTTGGGTCTTATCTAACCTAATTTTTTCAAAGTCATCATATGCAATTTTCTTTGCCTCAACAATTGCCAACAAAACTTCTTCTAAATCGGCCAGTTCTTCAATTTCTTCGCTTTCCAAATATTCAAAAACTTCTTCCTTAAGTTTTGTGTTCAATTCTTTCAAATATTCTTCGTCATTTAGTTTCCTTATGTTTGCAATCTGGCCATTTTCTTTGCATATCTGTGGAATTTTATCCCTTACGAGTTTATTGTAAATTTTCATGTTTTAACCCTTATTTTTTTAATTTTAAACCATCTTTAAAGGCTTCGCCAACCCTTTCTGTAACTTTGTAATAGCCGTGGGTGTATGGGTCGAAGGCAATTGCCTCAACTTTTGAAATGTCAACCTTATCTCCTGTCATAACAGCCTCGTCTGCCGTGACATTGATTACTTTTCCAATTACACCACAGCCATATTCGCCATCTTGATATTCAATAAATTTACACTCCATGCATATAGGAAATTCCTTGATGATTGGCGCATCTACTGTTTGAGATTTAATTGCAGTAAGCCCACTTTTTTCAAACTTGTTTGGTGTGTTATTTGCAGAAACAACGCCAAAATAGTCTGCAACGGCAGCATGCTTTGCGTCTGCAATGCTAACAGTAAAAGCTTTGCGTTGTTTTATATTTTTAACCGTTTTGTGAGTTTCAGTTAAATTTAAAATAACCTGGTCTCTTTCAAGCATTGTTCCCCATGCGGCATTCATAACATCAACGCTTCCATCTTCATTGTAAGTTGCAATCATCAAAACTGGCATTGGAAAAATTGCTTCTGTTGTTTTTATTTTTTTCCTCATATAAACCTCCCCCAGAAAAATTATATTACAATGGAATTAAATTTCCAAAATAATTTTAATATTTAGCTATTTTGTAAACCTCATATTTTACTTTATTCCAAGTTTGTTTCAAACTCAAATAGGACAATTTATTTTCAACTTTGTCAATTGGCGTCCAAACAACTTGGTGGGTGTCTTGGCTGTCATTGTCGCTTGGCCCAACATCCAAGGCTAAAAACATGTGGCATTCACACTTCTCTCCACTTGGAGTTACATATCTTTCAACAATTGGTTTAAAATCTTTTAGAATTTTTGCAACTCTTTTTGTCTCTTCTGCCGTTTCTCTAACAGCACACTGCTCAAGGCTTTCGCCTTTTTCTAAATGACCTTTTGGAAAAGAAAAATCCTTTTGCTTTTCTCTATAAACAAGAGCAACGCTTTTCCTTTCTAAATTTATTAAAAAGCAGCCAGCTTTTAAAGTTTCCATGTTAGAAGTATAGCATAAAAATTTTTTATTCTAAACAATTAAAACGTTTTAATAATTTGGAATTAAGTTCATCATTTCATCTAGGGAATCCGATTGAAGATATGTATCCGGAATCTTTCCAACTATTATGCTTTCGCAAACTAAAACTTGGGTTGAGGCTTCAATTGTTGTGTGCGCAGTTGGCAAAATTAAATTGATTTTTGATGTTAAAACAACGTAAATACTGTGAATTGTTTGATTAATTCCAGTTGTTTTAAATTCGCTTTTGAAAGAGCTTGAAATTGCTCCAATTGGTATCATTTTTATGTTAATTGTTGGGCCAACGCCAGAAAGAATTGGAAGACCGCTGAAAGTTCCAATTGGAATGTCAATTCCTTCTTCTCCCATTCCTTCTAATTTTTGCGTTGCTGTTCTCGTCAGTGTTCTATTAAAAAGGTTAATTTGAATGCTGTTTGCTTCAATTAACAAAACATTTCCGTCATTGTCTTTGGTAATTGAAATAAAATCGTCATAGACGTTTTCTTGACTAACAACATCAAAAACAGCGGAGCCAATTGCCTGGGTTGCAAGGCTTCTAACTTTAGCTTCGCTCATTTCAATTATAATTGGGTTAACAACGTATGTTAAATAAAGCAAAATTCCAATCACAACAATCAACAGAATTGCAACAACAATTCCAATTTTTTGCTTGGTTGAAAGCTTTCGCCTAGATCCAGAATTTAAATAACTAAGACGTCTTCGAAAACATCTCACGGTTATATATATGCACTTTCAAAATTAAAGTTGAAGATTTTAAATTTCCTCTCCCCTTGCCGCTTTGCTCATTCTGTTGTAAAGCCCCGCGGCCATTGTTCCATTTGGAATTTTAAGCGCAATTATTAAATCGTTATTCTCATAATCTCGAAGGGCTTTAAAAAGGTTGTGGCTTGCATCGGCGGAATCCTCTCCCAAACCAACGCAGTTTAAGCCCTTAAATTTTTCTAAATCAGAATTTTTGCAAAATATAACAACTCTTTTGCCGCTTGACGCTGTGGAATTATAAAAATTTTTAACTTTTTCAAAATCGTTTTCGCCCGCCAAAACCATTCTACACTTCGGCATGTAGTGGGCATACTTAACCCCAGGGCTTTCAACAACCACTCCGCCCGCTTTTTCAATTACCTCAGCGTTAAGTTTCTTTTCAAGGTCCTCCTTTGAGATTTTGCCCGGCCTTAAAATATAAAGTTTTCCGTCTTGAACTTTAACAACCGTGCTCTCAATTCCAACTTCCGTTTGACCTCCGTCAACGATTAACGGAATTTTCCCATTCAAGTCCTCTAAAACATGGGCTGCAACAGTTGGGCTTGGCCGCTTCGAAGTGTTTGCGCTTGGCGCGCAAATTGGCCGCCTTGAAAAGTTAATCAACCTTCTTGCAAGCTTGCACTCTGGAATTCTAATTGCAACAGTGTTGCCTCCCGCTGTAACTAAACTTGAAATTAATTCATTCTTTTTCAAAACCAAACTTATCGGCCCGGGCATGAACTTTTTAATAATTTCCCTTTCCAAAGGAGAAATGGTTTCCACATATTTTTTTATTCTAAATTTCGAACCTAAATGAACTATTAAAGGATTGTCGCTTGGCCTCCCCTTTGCTTTAAAAATTTTTTCAACAGCAAAAGAATTTGTTGCATCTCCTCCAAGGCCATACACAGTTTCTGTTGGAAAAGCGGCAATCTCTCCCCTTCGAATTATTTTCCCAAAAACAACAAGCGCCCTTATGCTTGCCTTCATAACTTTCGTTTTCATATTAGTTTTGTTATATACCAAAAATTTTTGCCCGTCAAACATTTGACAACAAAAATTGTTTATGTTATAATAATTTTAATCTTTGGGCAGTTAACTCAGCTGGTAGAGTGTCTCTTTGACGTGGAGGAAGTCAGGGGTTCGAGTCCCTTACTGCCCACCAAACAAAATTTACATATATATGTTAACAAGAAAACATCGCCCCATGTTTTTTTATTTCATATAAAATGCAAAAGCCTCAACCTTCAAACCGCAAAAAAGATAGTGAAAACTAAAATATCACTATCTTTGCTTTTTTACCTTTTTTCTTGTTCCCACCCCGCTTTTTCGGGGCTGGGGGTTAACTTAGGCGGCCTCATGCGAAAAATGTCGAATTTTATTTTTTTAGAAAATTAGATAATTTTTGGTAATAAAAATTTTGTTTTAGGGAAATTTTATGTTAAGATTAAACTCAAGGAGGTAAAGATGAAAAAGTTTGTAAGTCCACTTTTGTCAATTATTGTTGGTGCTTTAACTTTTGGGATGTATGCTGCCCCAGCGCAATATTTAAGCGACACGGGAATTGGTTCTGCATATGAGCTTATTTCTTTTGAGCAATATACGCCTGATTCAATTGTTGCATTCAGCATCTTCTCAATAATTCTGTTCGTGTTGGCAGGCTGCTTGATTATCAGCGGAATTTTCCTTTTGCTTCAAAACATGAACGTAATTAAAAGCAAGCCAATAACAAAATTGAACTCAATTTTGCTTGGCCTAACAGCATTAATTGCAATTGCAACGCTTATTTGCTACATTGTTTACTATGCTGATGTTGCTTCTATTCCAGGTGCTGGAAACCTAGTTAGAATTGGCGCAACATCTATAACAATTGCCGTTGTTTCAATTGTTGCATTAGTTGTTGATTTGTTTACTTCTAAAGGCAAGAAAAGCAAAAAAAGCAAAAAATAGAAAGTTAAAAAATTCCTCCTAACTCTTAGGGGGATTTTTTTATTTGGAAAGGATTATGAACAAAATTTTTAATGAAATGAAGGAAAAATGTTTAAAAATTTTAAACAGCGATGTTCCAGACAATTTAATTTCAAAATTTGAACGAAGTTGCGTTGTTTGCGCAGTTAGAGGAAAGAGCGGGAAAATTTACACAGGCGTTAACATTGCTTGGTGGCACAGCTTTTGCGCAGAGCCGGCGGCTGTTTCTTCTGCCTTGGCGCATGGTGAAACAGAAATAACCCACTGTGTTGCACTTAAAAAACACAAGCGAACAAAAGAAATTTCTCTAATTTCGCCATGCGGGATTTGCAGAGAAATGTTTAATGAATCGTTTAAAAGTGCAAAATTTTTTGTTATGGAAGATGGAAAAGTTAAATTGAAATCTCTCTCCAGTCTGCTTCCAAATCCAATTTAAGCCCAACAAGGGCTTTTTTTAAACTTCAATTCCTTCAATGTGAAGACCAACCGCCTCTAAATATGAATATGTTGAAAGCGGCCGGTTTAAAGAATCGTCTGTATGCGCACAAACATAAATTTCCCCGTTTTCAATTTTCGTAATGATAACACTATGATTAAATCTAAACGGGTTTTGTCGAAGCTGAATTAAATCTCCAATTTCAAGTTTCTCAATTGAAACAATTTTTGCAACCGGCCCAACCCTTCCCCTTCCAAGTAAAAACCTGTTTAAATATTCAACGCTTGTCCAACTTGGCGACCGATTTCTTGAATTAACATAAAACCAACCATAAAATTCGTCATAGTTCATAACCGCCCCGCCTGCGAGCAAACATTGAGAAATAAAATTTGTGCAATCGCCACCAACATCTGAAAATTCAAAAAAATTGGGATTGCCTTCAAGGGCAAATTTTTGTGCATATTGAATCGCACGTTTCCTGTCATATTTTTTTATCATATTAAATTATATTCCAGCGTAACAATTAGGTTTAAATAAAAAAAATAACAACTTCACTTGGTTGTTCTGAGTTTATTGTCCATAAAGTCTTATTTTTGATTTCGTGTTTTTAAATTTGCGACAGCACAAAAAATCAAATTCTGATTTCGCGTTAAATCTAAATTATTTGTTGCCAATTTCGATAAATTTAGAAAAAATAG
>CALWHN010000032.1 GCA_944380415.1 uncultured Clostridia bacterium
ATATTGATAAGCATAGAATCTCTGTTTATTTTTTCTGGTTGCACTGGAAAAAAAGTTGACTATTCAAACATGGCAAGCGAAAACTACTATCCGTCAACTGTTGAAGTTTTTACAGATGAACTTGGAGAAGTAGCAATTAAATTAAATGAAGACCGCGATTTAAAAGTTCTTCAGTTGACGGACATTCACATTGGAAATGGCCCGTTTACGGTTAAAAAAGATAAAAAGGCAATTTCTGCAATTTGCAGTTTAATTGAGCATGTTGTTCCCGATTTAATTGTTCTTTCGGGCGACATGGTTTTTCCTGTTAGCGTCATAACGGGAAGCAACGACAACCTGGCCGCTTTAAAAGCTTTGGTAAGCCTAATTGAAGCATACAAAACCCCTTGGACAGTTTGCTTTGGGAACCATGACGCCGAAAGCATGGCAAAATTCTCTAAAAGCGAAATTTGCAATTATTTGGAGAGCGAAGAATTAAAATATTGTCTATTCAGCCGAGGGCCAAGCGAACTTGACGGAATGGGCAACCATTTAATTAACGTATATAACTTTGACAATTCTTTCAACTCAACAATCTTTTTCTTTGACAATGGAATGTATCTTGGCGAAACCCAGCTGAGCGGCTATCAGGAAATCACTGAAAGCCAAACAAATTGGTATAAAGAAAAGGTTGAAAGTTTTAGCGCTCACTATGGAGAAACAATTGATTCCTATGTTTACTATCATGTCCCAGGAAAGGAATATGAACTTGGCTGGGAAGACTATAAAAACGGAGGCGAAGATTCAACATATTTCTTTGGTCAAGCGGGAGAAAAAAACGAGAGGATTTCCTGTCCAAGCGAACTTGGAACTTTCTTCCCAACTGTTGTTGAACTTGGAAGCACAAAGGCAATTTTTTGCGGCCACGACCACTTAAACGATTTTTCAATTGAATATATGGGCGTTAGGTTAACATATGGAAAATCAATTGACTACACCGCCTATGTCTTTCAAGGAATTGCAAACAAAACCGAGCAGCGCGGCGCAACAGTTTTGACAATTAAAACCTCAACTTCTCAATCAGAAGAAAAATTTTTAATTTCCTCAATCAAACTTGAAGACATTGTTTAATTGTTTGCATGATTTAAACAATTTTGATAAAATTCTTACATATGAAAAAAAACGAGATAAAAAAATATAAAAGCAAAGTTGGAATTGTTATTCCAATTTTATATCTTCTTGTTGCTGCCGCCATGCTAATAGTCTGGCCTGTTCCAAGCAGCGGCGCCTTGACACTTCAAATCATTGCAACATGCATTCTTGCAATTGTTTTTTTTGGAGTAACGTGGATTGCTTTTTCAACTTATTACATTCTTGCGGACCGCTGTTTAATTTGCATTTGTGGGCCCTTTAAAACGCGCGCGCTCTATCAAGACATAACAGATATAACAGAGGGCTTTAGCCTTCTTTTCTCCTATGCCCTAACAGGAAGAAGAATTTTTATAAACCGTGGAAGGAACATTCTTAGAAGAATTGATGTTTCACCAAGTGAGAAAGAAGAGTTTTTAAACGAGTTGTCAACTAAAATTAAACATTATAGGGAGATTGTTCAAAAGTGAAAGTTGTTGTAATTTCTGGCGGAACAAGCGGAATGGGAAAAGGCGTTGGAGAGCTTTTTAAAAAGAAGGGCTGGGTTGTTGTTCCATTTGGAAAGAACCCGAAGGACGGCGAGGAAATGGTTGACGTAACAAACGAAGCCCAGGTTGAAAATTTCTTCAACAACGTTAAAGAAAAATATGGAAAGATTGACGTTCTAATCAACAGCGCAGGCTATGGAATTTCTGGCGCTGCTGAACTTTCGGATTTTAATGAAACAAAAAATCTTTTCGATGTAAATTATTTTGGCGCGCTTAAATGTATCCAGTGTGCCCTTCCTCTAATGAAAAGCGGGGCAAAAATTATTAATATTAGCTCATGCTGCGCAATTTTTCCAATGCCATTTAGAATTCACTACTGTGCAAGCAAAGCTGCGCTTTCGATGCTCTCCTATGGGCTTAAAATGGAGCTGTCCGATGCAAAAATTCAAGTTGCGGTAATCAATCCTGGTGACGTCAAAACAAACTTTATAAACTCAAGAATAAAAAATTTTAACACCAATGAAAGATATCAAGACCGCGTTAAAAACGCCCAGGCTTTAGTTGAGAAAAACAACTCTAAACGCATGTCTCAGGAATATGCTTCAAAGAAAATTTTTAAAATTGTAAACAAGAAAAAACTAAAGGCTATGTATATCATTGGAAGAAAATATAAGGTTTTTAACTTCTTGATTAAACTCTTTCCAATCAACGTCTTTTTAAAGGTTTCAAACAAAATTTTTGGCGGGAAAAAATCAATTAAACAGCAGCAAAGCTAAGCTCTGCCCCATTTTGCCTAACAAGATAGAACCCCGCAAAGGAATCAAACCTCCTTCTGGAAATAACGCTTCTTGCTGTTTCCAGATTTTTTTTGCTGAACTTTGCAGAAATTCCACACGAAACATTGATCTTTCTTGGAGTTGGAACGACACTAACCGCTGTTCCATAGCTTCTTAGCAAATTTGCAAATGTAATCGTTTGGCTTCTCGCCCTAAAAACTGCTAACACATATTCCATATTCTCTTCCCTCTGTTAACAAAAATTCCTCTATATCACTATATTGATTAGAGGGGGAAAAGGTTAAAATGATATATTTAGATAACAGCGCAACAACAGCAATCAAGCCCAAAAGTGTAATAACAAACGTTGTTAAAGGGCTAACTAACCTGTCTGCAAATCCAGGTCGAAGCGGCCACAAGGCAAGCCTTGCCGCGGCAATAAAGGTTGGCGAAGTTAGAGAAAAAATTTGCAGAATGTTTGGTGTTGGAACTGCTGAAAATGTAATCTTCACGCTCAATTGCACAGACGCGCTCAACCTTGCAATTTTGGGAACAGCAAAGGAAGGAGGCCATGTTATTGCAACGGCTTTTGAACATAATTCAACGCTTCGCCCTTTGTTTGAACTTGAACGAAAGGGAATTATTTCAGTTTCAATTATAAACCCAAAGGATCCAAGCAAAATTACAAAAGAGGACATCGCTCCCCTAATTCGCCCAAACACATACATGGTTTGCACGGTTCACATTTCCAATGTTGATGGCGCAGAAACAGAGGTTGAAGAAATTGGAAGTCTTTGCAAAAAACACAAGCTGATTTACCTTGTTGACGCTGCACAATCTGGCGGCCATAAAGTTATAAATATGCAAAAACAAAATATCTCACTTCTTGCCCTTGCGGGCCACAAAGGCCTTTTCGGACCAATGGGGATTGGCGTTCTTGCAATTGGCCCAGATGTTTTGGTAAATCCAATTCGTTTTGGTGGAACGGGAACATCTTCATCAAACCTCCTTCAACCAAGCGAAATTCCAGAGCGCTATGAAAGCGGAACAATTGCACTTCCAAACATTTTAGGTCTTGGAGCCGGAATTGATTTTATTTCAAAAAATCAGCAAGAAATTGAAAAAAAGATTAAATATTTAACAAAATTGATGATAAATGAGCTAAAAAACATCAAAAATGTAAAGGTTTACACAAGTCTTAACAACCTGAATGGAGTTGTTGCATTCAACATTTCTAACATAGATTCAACAATTGTAAGCGAATATTTAAACGACAAATTTGAAATTTGCGTTAGAAGTGGGCTCCACTGCGCCCCTCTAAAACATGAATATTTGGGAACAAAAGAACAGGGCGTTATTCGCGCCTCCCTATCCTACTTCTCTACTGAAGAGGACGTTCGAGCTCTCATCTATGGGATTAAAGATTTCATCAAGAGTTTTGATTTATAATATTTATTCATTATTTTGTATATTTATTCGTTTTGATGCCGCTTCCAAAATTTGCAAGCGCGCGCGATTCAAAGGAATATTTGTTGTTGTTTTTCTCCAAAAATTTTCTTTTTCCAATTTCAATTAACTTGTTCAACAACCTTTTAAAATCTAAATTTTGATTTTTGAAAAGATAGAAGGCAAGCGAGCCAGGAATTGAATTTAATTCGTTTAAATAGATTTTCTCTTCGTTTGGCAAAACCAAAAAATCAATTCTAACAACCCCGCTACAATCAAAAATTTTAAATGTTTCTCTTGCATTTTTTTTAACTTCCTCCTCTAGTTTTTTTGAAAGTCTTTTCTTCCCAAGTTTTTCCTCTTTTCTGGAAATATATTTTTCATCAAAACTTAAAAAGCTGCTCCAACTTTTTGGATATTCAAGGTCCGAGACTATTTGATAGTCCGCGTCTCCTAAAACAGCGCAATTGACTTCAACCGCGTCTTCAACCGCTTGTTCAATTATAATCCGCTGGTCATAGCTGAACGCAACATCAACTGCCTCCATAAGTTGATTTAAATTGCTGCACTTTGAAATTCCAATGCTGCTTCCAAGATTTGCCGGTTTAACAAAACATGAATTTGAAAAAAGCTCCAAATTTTTAGTTACATCTGAAAGAATTTCTTCCTCATTCAAATAGTAATCTGCGCTTTTTATGTAACAACTTTTTGGTGTTAAAATGTTGTTTGCGCGAAGAACATCTTTCATGATTATCTTATCCATGCAAATTGCGCTTGAGAGAACATTAGAACTAGTGTACGGAATTTTTGAAAGCTCTAAAAGGCCTTGAATTGTTCCATCTTCTCCGTTCAACCCATGCAAACAAAGAACCGCGCAGGAAACCTTAAACGAAGGATAAAGCCCCTTTCCCCTTGAGAGATAAATTCTGTCATCAGCTGGGCGAAACGAGACGCGCCTCAAGCCTTTTTTTGAAAAATTAGAATAGCTCTCTATTTTAAAAAGCTTTTTTCCAAATAACATTTCCCCGTCCTTGGAAATATAGATTGGATAAAAATTATATTTTGTATCGTCAACATTTTTAAGCGCCTGAAGGCCAGTTATGATTGATATATCATGCTCGGCGCTTCTTCCGCCAAAAATTAAAACAACATTTTCCTTTTCCATATAAACCTCTTTCGTTATATATGAAAAAAGGTTGCCACGCGTTAATTTGGGCGGCAACCACAATATGTTTGGCGATAGAGATTAAATTCTTTTGCAAGCTCTGTTGAGCGAAGAAAGCCATTTTCCTTTTTGAAATCTGCCAAAAGCGGCTTTGTTTTATAATTGTTTTTAGAAAGCTCTTGGCCAAGTTCAATCAAAATTTTGTTAATAACCTGTGAATCCTTGTGTGGACTAATTGAAAGCGTTGTTGCAAAATATGAAAAATCCTTTTCTGCGGCAAGTTTTGCAGTTTTTTCAAGCCTAAATTTAAAACATTTTTCACATCGCTCTGAGCCTTCTGGAAGGCTTTCAAGCCCCTCAATTGCCCTGACAAAATCCTTTGGGTTGTAATCGCAATCTAAAAATTTAATCTTGTTGTCATTGCTTTCATTTAAAATTTCAAGAAACCTAATTTGCTCTTTTTTTCGTTTTTCATACTCCTCTTTGGGCAATATGTTTGGGTTGTAATATAGAACAGTTATGTCAAAAAATGGTAAAAGCCGCTCAATTGTTGCGCTTGAACACGGCCCGCAACATGAATGAAGAAGAAGCGTTTCCCTTTGGGAAAGCTTCTCAAGTGTTTCTTTCATAACTTTGTTATAATCAATTTTATTTGTCATCTTTGCTTTGGCTGGGGTGCTAGGATTCGAACCTAGGGATGCGGGAGTCAGAGTCCCGAGCCTTACCGCTTGGCGACACCCCATTGCAAGCAATATATTAAATCAATTTTTTTTATTTGTCAAGGAAAATCAAAGCTAAAAACAACTTTAAATTAAACATAATAATTTTGTTAATTTTTGTTGTAAAAAGTTTTTTAAAAAACAAAAAGCCTCCCGGTCTTTTCTGG
>CALWHN010000033.1 GCA_944380415.1 uncultured Clostridia bacterium
AAAGCGTGAGATCTTTCAATCTCACTAATGGCCTCTGGCCTTATCTTTGTTGTGCTTGCGTTGTCTAAAAAAATCATTTTTCTCCTATCTCAGCTTTGCGCCAAAATTTTCTTCCGCTCTCTTTAGAATTTTATTTATAATTTTGCTTATGTCCTCTTCAGAAAGCGTTTTTTCATCTGAAATAAGTTTAATTCTAAATGCAATGCTCTTTTTGCCCTCAAGCTGCTTGCTTCTATAAATGTCAAAAGTGCAAAGCTCTTCTAAATATTTTCCAGAGCATTGCCTAATTAAATTCTCAAGTTCGCCAACTGTTACAGCCTCATCAACAACAAGAGCAAGGTCGCGCTCAACTGCTGGGAATTTTGAAATTTTCTTAACTTCAAACTTTTTCTCTGGAAGAGTTAAAATTTCGTTGCAGAAAATCTCACCATAGAAAATATTTTCTGGAACATCATAGTTTTTTGCAACAACTGGATTGATTTTTCCAAATCTAGCAACAAGTTTTTCTCCCGCAAATAAATCTGCGCTAATTCCTGGGTGGAGAAAACTTGCGCTTGAATACTTTAAAGAAAAACTAACGTCATATTTCGAAACAATATTTTCAACAATTCCTTTGAAAGTGAAAAAGTCGTCGGACGAGCACGTTGATGCAAAGGCAAGAACATCTTTTTCAACAGGAAGCTCAGAAATCGGATTTGACTTTGCGTGGAATGTTCTTCCCGCTTCATAAATTTTAATTTCTTTGTTGTTTCTGTTGAAATTATAATTTATGTTTGTAAGCAAATTGTGGCAAAGCGAAACTCTAAGCGCGCCAAGCTCATCGCTAAACGGATTTTTAACTTTAACAACCTCTTCGCTCAAATTTACAAGCCCAAGTTTTTCATGAGCATTCAATGGAACTAAGGAATAGCTGTTAATTTCATAGAAACCATGGTCAATTAAAAGGCCTTTAATTTCTCTTTGAAGCTTTAAAACAGGATCATATTTTCCAATTGTTTCGCTGGTCTTTCGCTCGCCTTTTTGACAATTGTCATAGATGTCATAACCATACATTCTGATAACTTCTTCTGCAACATCATTGTCATTTTCAATGTCCAATCTAAAAGCTGGAACATTTAAAATTAAAGTGTCGCCCTCAATTTTGCAGCCAATTCCCAAGCTTTCCAAAATTTCTTTTACGTCTTTTTGGTTGACACTAACCCCTAAAATTGAGTCAATTTTATTTTTTGAAACAACAACTTCTCTTTCCCTTGCCTCCTCCTTCCTTTCGTCAACTATTCCCTCTGCAATTTCGCCGCATCCAAGTTTTGAAATTAAGCTAAGCGCTCTTTTCATTCCTACCTCTTGGCTTGCCGTGTCAACGCCCTTTTCAAAGCGCGCGCTGGAATCCGTTCTAACGCCAAAAGCCCTTGAGGTTCGCCTTATGCTAGAACGCTCGAAACATGCAGATTCAAAGATAACCGTTTTTGTTCCGTCATTTATGCAAGAATTTAGCCCGCCAATAACTCCCGCAATAACAACAGGTTTTTTAGCGTCTGCAATAACCAAATTCGAATTGGAAAGTTTGTAAGTGTTCCCATTTAAACAGGAAATCTCTTCGCCGGCTTCCGCCCTTCTAACAACAATTTTTTTGCCTTCCAAAAGGCTTGCATCAAAGGCATGCATTGGCTGGCCATATTCGAAGAGAACATAGTTTGTTATATCAACAATGTTGTTAATTGGATGGACGTCACAGCAAAAAAGCCTTGCCCTAATAAAAAGCGGGCTTCTTTCTATTTTAACATTTTCAACCGCGCTTGCCATGTATCTTGGGCAAAGGTCGAAAGCCCTGTCATCAACAGAAACAAAATTTCCAACACTTTTCTTTGTTGTTTTATACGACAAATCTTGCTTCAAAATTTTTGTCCTGTAAATTGCGCAAATTTCCCTTGCAATTCCAACAACGCTCATTGCGTCTGGCCTGTTTGGAGTTATTGAAACATCTAAAACAACATCGTCAAGCAAAAGCACATCTTCAACTTTTGCTCCCGGCCCAAAATCGTCTTTAAAAATTAAAATTCCGTTTACGCTTGCCCCTTCATAAAAGCCCTCTGAAATTCCAAGCTCTTCTCCGCTGCAAAACATTCCCTCAGAAAGTTCGCCCCTAATCTTTGAAGTTTTAATTTTAACTCCGTTTGCAAGGTCTGCCCCGTCCAGGGCAACTGGAACTAAAGCCCCCTCAAAAACGTTTGTTGCCGAGGTTATAATTTGAACATCTCTATTGCCTATATTGACTTTGCAAACAAAAAGCCTTTCAGCATCTTTGTGTTTTTCAATTTTTAAAATTTTTCCAACAACAACATTTTTAAGGTGTTTGGAACAGTCCAAAATTTCCTCAACTTCAAAGCCAACGCCTGTTAGACGGTCCGCCAAAACATTTGCAAGCTCTTGCTTTGAAGAAACATTCTCCTTCTTTGAAATTTCTTTTAGATCAACGAAATCATTTAACCAATTTAGTGATATTTTCATAGTTTTTCCTCTTACTTAACTTGTTTTAAAAATCTCATATCATTTTCAAAAAGCATTCTCATGTGTGGAATTTTGTCCATGACCATTGTCAATCTGTCAACGCCAAAACCAAAGGCAAAACCAGAATAAATTTTTGGGTCTATGTTGCAATTTTCCAAAACCTTTGGATTTACAATTCCTGCGCCCAAAAGCTCCATCCAACCCGTTTTCTTGCAAAGATAACAACCTTCGCCCTTGCAGTTTGGGCAGGAAATATCAACTTCAACACTTGGCTCGGTAAAAGGGAAATATGATGGTCTAAACCTAATTTTTGTTTCCTTGCCAAACAAAATTTGAAGAAGGTCTGTTAAAATATTTTTTAAATCCAACAAACTGATGTCTTTGTCAACAACAAGCCCTTCAAGCTGGTGGAAAACTGGCGAATGGGTTGCATCGCTGTCTGAACGATATGTTTTTCCTGGGCTAACAATTTTAATTGGAGGTTTTCTGTTCTCCATTGTTCTAACCTGAACAGAAGAGGTTTGGGTTCTAAGAACAATGTCGTCTGTTACATAAAATGTGTCTTGCATGTCACGCGCCGGATGGTCCTTTGGAACATTTAAAAGTTCGAAGTTATATTTATCAAGCTCAACTTCTGGCCCAGTAACCACTTCAAACCCCATTGCAACGCATGCATCTAATAGCTTGTTGAAAGTTCTTTGAATTGGGTGAAAAATTCCCCTTTCGCTGTTTTTTGAAGGCTCTGTTATGTCAATTTTTTCGCCTTTTAATTTTTCGTTTAATTTTTCAAGGCTAAGCTTTTTTTCAAGGCTTTCAATTTCGCCTTCAACAAAAGTTCTAACCTCGTTTACAAGCGCGCCAAGGGCCGGCCTTTCCTCTTTTGGAACGTCCCTCATTCCCCTCATAACTTCCGTTAGAAGCCCGCTTTTTCCGGCATATTTAACCCTAAAATTGTTCAATTCTTCAAGCGAGGAAACGTTTTTTATTTCTTCCTCTGCGCTCTTTTTAATTTCTAAAATCTTTTCCTTCATAGTTCTCCTCAAATGCTGAGAGAAATTATAACACAACTTAAACTAAATTTAAAAGTATTTTAATAAAAAAATTTTTTTAACTAAAAATATAAAAAAGGAGAAGACAATGGCATTTTCATACAAGGGAAGCATATCTTTCGGCCTCGTTTACATTCCAATTACACTTCACAGTTCTGTTAAGGACAACGACATAAGTTTTAACATGTTGGACAGAAAAAGCATGAGCAGAATTAAATATAAAAAAACTTGTGTAAATTGCGACAACAAGGAAGTTAAAAACGAAGATATTGTCAAAGGTTTTGAATATGAAGACGGAAAATATGTAATTTTCGACGACAAAGATTTTGAAAAGCTGAAAACTAAAAAAGATAAAAACATAAATATCGAATGTTTTGTAAATTTAGATGAAATTGACCCTCTTTATTTCGACCGCCCCTTTTATGTAAACCCAACGGGCGCAGAAAAAGCCTTTAAAATTTTGCTTAAAGCAATGGAAGAAGAAAACAAGGCGGCGATTGCAAAAACTGTTCTTGGAACAAAGGAAAGTTTAATTGCAATTCGAGCAAAGGACGGCCAAATGCTTTTAAACACTCTTTTCTTCCAAGAGGAAGTTCAAGAAAATCCGGCTGAGGATTTAGATCTTTCAGTTCCCTCCTCTGCCGCCGAACTAAAGATGGCAAAGACAATAATTTCGGAAATGACAGAAAAGTTTCAGCCAGAAAAATATCACGATGAATATCGCGAGCGGCTTTTAAAAGCAATTGACCAAAAAATTTCTGGAAAACAAATTGTTCGCCCAAAAGAAAAAGCGCCCGTTAAAATTGCAAACCTTTTAGACGCCTTAAAGCTCAGCCTAGAAAATGTTGGAACAAATAAAAAGGAAAAATCAAAAAAAATTAATTTGTCAAAAGCCAAAAAAATAAAAAACAAAAAATAAACAATCTATCCATTAAAAAATTGACAACAAAAAAATTTTGTTGTATCATTTTTCACGGCTAGATGCTCCGCTATAACACATAGGCCTTCGGGTTGAAATTCTCGTTGTTTAAAAAATTATCATTTTGCTCTCGTGGTGTAACGGATAACACAATGGTCTTCGGAACACATATTTTGGGGTTCGATAATCCCCATAAAAAAATTATCATTTTGCTCCACTAGCTCAACTGTATAGAGCATTGGTCTTCGGAACCAAGGGTTGGGGGTTAGAATCCCTCGTGGAGCACCATAAAACCCTTTATTTTAGGGACTTCTAGCGATTTTAGGTTTCGCTAGATTTTTTTTAGTTTACGCAAGGTTCTGCAACGCAGGTTCTTATTTACGACAAAAAAATAACCCACAAATCAAGACTTAAATCTTAACTTGTGGGTTCAAACTTTTTAAATTAAAATTGTTTATTTTTTTATTAAAAACACTAAAAAATTGGCAATGTCTACGAATTTGTCACGAATTTGTTCCAAATTTTTGCAAAATGCCGTTTATTATCGTGTAATAATATATCTTATTATAAAGTGTTTTTTTGCAAGATTTTTACATTTCTGCTTGTTGTCGTTTTTTCTGTTTACGCTTTTCTTCTAGTTCTTTTTCTATGCGTTCTTGTTCTTCTTGCTCTTTAATAAGTTGTTGAAGATGTAAAATTTCATCTTCTAGTTCTTGTCTTGTTTTTTGTTTGTTTTTATCATCAGCTTGTTTTTCTTTTTTAGTTTGTGTTAGTGCTTGATTAATGGCGTTTGCAGATTCGTATTTAGAAGAATAATCTAAATGCGAATAGACATCAGCAGTTGTGTTAAAATTGGAATGCCCTAACCATTCTTGAATGTTTTTCATCGGGACTTTGCTTGCGACCAATAAACTAGCGCAACTATGTCTTAAGTCGTGAAAACGAATATGTTTAAGATGATTTTTTCTTAACAGTGTTCTAAATCTATTGGATATGATATCGGGGTTTATTAAATCCCCAATATCATCAACAAAAACATATTCATCATA
>CALWHN010000034.1 GCA_944380415.1 uncultured Clostridia bacterium
TTAATTTTTTCATTAGACAACCTCAATTTTTTCAATTTCTCCAACAATGCTAAGTGTTTGGCTTGAAAGTTCCTTAAGTTTCAAATTGCTTCCAAAAACGCTAACAATTTTTCCCTTAACTTTGAACATAACAAGATTTTCAGAAAGAGAAACAAGCCCTCTTTGCCCTTCGGCGTAGAGCGCCTTTCCGTTGACGTTTACAAGGTTGTAGCTTCCGTCTATCTCCGGAAGTTTAAGTTCTTTTTTTATTTCGCCAAAAAAGTTAAACATCGCCTTTCTCCAAAACTATGATATGCCATGGCAGAATAAAATAAAACTTTTTGCAAATAATAATCTTGAGCAAAAAAGCTTAAAAGGAGAAGAGACAATGAAAGAGGGATTTGTTGTTGGCGTCTTGTTCGGCGCACTTGCTGGAATGATCATCTACAGGTATAGCACAGACGTTCAAAAACTTGCAGACAAGGGCGAAAAAATGGTTAAAAGTGAAATAAAAATGATGGAACAAGAGGCAAAAAAAGCCGTTGAAAGTTCAAAATCTGCAGCTAAAAAAAATCAAAATAAAAAATAATAAAAAAATCCGAAATTATTTTCGGATTTTATTTTTTTCAATAAATTTTAAAATTTGTTTCGCCAATATTTTTTCTTTTCCGTTATAGCTGTGATTTGCGCCCGAGATAAAGCCCACATCCAAGTTTTTATTTGCGACTTTTTCCTTAATTAATTGAACTGTTTTTTCTGGAGAATCAACAATCATTTCTCTTTCTGCCCCAAATCTTATAAAAAGCGGGCAATTAATTTGGTTAAAACATTTAAAATCGCTATTTCTGTTATAGCTGATAATATTAAGCTCTGGGTCAAAATATTGAAGGAAAGACTGCGCGGCAATTTTAAAACCACTGTCACTATCAACAAGCTCTTCTAGCTTTCCTCTTTTTACAAATTTATTTGCTAAAGAAAAACTTTTTTTAAGCGCTTTTGGATTTTTAGAAAAATAATATCCTTGAATGTCAACCGGCGAAAGCAAGATTACTGCCTTAATTTGTTTTAAAAGCGGGCTGTTTGATTTTATTAATTGATTGTAAAAATACAAAATTTTTGTGCAACCCAAACTGTGGCCCATCAAATAAAATTTTTTAAAGCCATATTTTTTTAAAAATTTAATTGCTCCCAAGATGTCAAACGGAGCTTCTGAAAGTTTTTCATACATCGAACCGAACTTAAAGCTCTTTTTCTTTCCGTCAACTTTCCTTTTAAGCCTGGTATAGATTTCGCTTCCGCGGTTGTTGAAGCAGAAATATGGAATACCACTTTCAGCAAGCAATTTTGATGTTTGTCGTTCTCTGTCATTTGTACACTTTGAAGCTTGGCCGTGAACTGAAATTATAATTTCCTCTGTTGAATAGTTGTCTGGCAAATTTAAAATTCCAAAAAGCTCAAGCCCGTCTTCTGCTTTAAAATATTTTGGCGTCGAAATCATTCCTCTTTGCTCTCCTCGTGGCTTTCCTGATTTGTAAAGGTCAACTTTCCTCCTTCAAAATCAATAATGATTGTCCCAGATTTTTCAAGTTCACCAAGCAAAATTTTCTCCGCAATTGCATCTTCAACATGCTGTTGAATAAAGCGTCTAAGTGGCCTTGCGCCATATTCAGCATCTGCGCCTTGGGAGACAATGTAGCTAAGAGCTCTTTCTGTTAATTTAAGCTCCAAACCTTGTTTTTGAAGGCGTTTGTTTATGTTTTTCATTAAAATCTTTGCAATTTTTGTGAAATCTTCCAAAGTTAATGAATGGAAAACGCATGTAACATCAATTCTGTTTAAGAACTCTGGCTTAAACTTTTTCCTAAGCGCATCAATATAGATGTGTTTAACTTCATCAAAAGTTTGTTCCTCTCTCTCCTCTGTTTCAAAGCCAAGCCTGCTTCGCTTTTGAACCTCGCTTGCGCCAATGTTGCTTGTCATAATTATAATCGTGTTTCTAAAGTTAACCGTTCTGCCTTGGGAATCTGTCAACCTTCCATCATCTAAAATTTGAAGAAGCGCGTTAAAAATGTCTGGGTGGGCCTTTTCAATTTCGTCAAACAAAACAACGCAATATGGCTTCCTTCTAACAGCTTCCGTAAGTTGCCCCCCTTCGTCAAAGCCAACATATCCCGGAGGCGCGCCAATTAGTTTTGCAACGGAATGTGGTTCCATATATTCGCTCATGTCAAGGCGAATAATGTTGTTTTCATTGTCAAACATTGCCTCTGCAATTGCCTTGGAAAGTTCTGTTTTTCCAACTCCGGTTGGGCCCAAGAACAGGAAGGAACCAATTGGACGCTTTGCATCTTGAAGGCCAACACGGCTTCGCCTTATTGCCTTTGCAACAGCCTCAACAGCCTCATCTTGGCCAACAACCCTCTTGTGAAGAATCTTTTCAAGGTTGACAAGTTTTTCCTTTTCTGTTTCAGTAATTTTGCTAACAGGAATTCCCGTCCATCTTGAAACAACATCGGCAATTTCACTTGCTCCAATTGAGTTGTTTTTCTTTTCGGAGCGATTTAGCGAAATGTTAAGTTTTTCAAGTTCATCTTCAAGTTTAACAATTTCAGACTGGAATTTCGCAGCTTTTTCATAGTTTCTCTCAAGGCTTGCCTCATCTCTTGACGCTTGAAGCTGTTTTAATTTTTCTTCCTTCTCTCTAACACTTGAAGGCTTTAAGCTGAAGTTAACCTTTGCTTTACTTGCTGCTTCATCAATTAAATCAATTGCCTTGTCTGGAAGGCTTCTGTCCATAATATATCTGTCCGAAAGAGAGGCCGCCGCCTCAATTGCCTCGTCTGTAATCTTAACCTTGTGGAAGGCTTCATAGCTGTCTCTAAGGCCTTTTAAAATTTCAATTGTCTGTTCAACTGTTGGCGGTTCAACAATGATTGGTTGAAATCTTCTTTCGAGCGCCTTGTCTTTTTCAATAAATTTTCTATATTCATCGGTTGTTGTTGCGCCAATTGTTTGAAGCTCTCCTCTTGAGAGATATGGCTTTAGCATGTCCGCCGGGCTTGTTTCGCCCTTTTCAGAGCCAGCCTGAGCAAGCGTGTGAATCTCGTCGATAAAGACAATTATGTTTTTATTTTGAATAATTGTTTCAATTGCGTCTTTAAGTTTTTCTTCCATCGCACCGCGATATTTTGTTCCAGCCATCAAGCTTCCAATTTCAAGAGAAAAAATTTCCTTGTTCTTCAAAAGGTCTGGGACCTCTCCTCTTGCAATTGCAAGCGCAAGGCCCTCAACAACAGCGGTTTTCCCAACGCCAGCTTCTCCAATTAGAACTGGGTTGTTTTTTGTCTTTCTGCAAAGAATTTCAATAACTCGCTCAATTTCTTTCTCTCTTCCAATAATTGGGTCAATTTTCCCTTGCCTTGCTTTAAGCGTGAAATCGCTTCCAATTTCCAAAAGTTTTTCTGGCAAGTTTGATTTGCCTTGGCCATCGCCGCCAATTTCTTCCCCACCTTCGGAATAATTGTTGTTTGCCGCTCCGCCTTGAAGAAAGGAAACAACCTTGTTTTTAAGTTCTCCAACATTAATTTTAAAATAACTTGTCAAAAGCCTTGTTGCAAAGCAATCTTGCGCAGAAACAAGAGCCAAAAGAAGGTGTTCTGTTCCTAAAAAGTTGTGGCCAAGTTGAAGGGCAATTGTTTGGGCAATTTTAAAAACTTCCTTTACGGCCGGAGTTAAAACAACACTGTCGAAAAAAGCCTCTTCTTCGTTGTTCTCTCTGAATATGTTTAAAAGCTTTGTGTCGGTTATCCCAAATTCTTTTAAAATCTTTTTTGCTGTGCATTGAACTTTTGTTAGACCATAAAGGATATGCTCTGTTTCAACCATATCTCCGCCAAACCTAAGGGCAACCGCGCTTGCTTCCATAAGCGCCTTTTCCAAGCTTTCCGTAGTCTCTAAAAACATAAATTCTCCCCCTTTTTTAAGTTAAGGATATTATACACCTTTTAAAAAAATATGTTAAACAAAATTTTTAAAATAAAACCGCCCAGTTTTGGGCGGCAGGTTAATCTGCATAGTTTTTAAAATAGTTTTGAATCAAGATAACTGGCGTTCCCTTGTCTCCACTTCCGCTTGTCAAATCGCAAAGAGAACCAATTAAATCTGTAAGTTGCCTTGGCGTTGTTCCAAGGGCTGCCCTGTTGTTTTGTTTGCTATCTCCTTTTTTCTGACGAACAATTTTTTTAAACTCCTCGCTTGCCTCTTCGCCGGAAAGGTTTGCAAGTTTTGTTTCGGAAATATATTTTAATTTAATTTCGTTCGGGGTCCCCAAAAGCCCGTCGGTAAACCCTGGGCTAACAACCGGGTCTGCAAGCTCCCAAATTTTTCCAACAGGGTCCTTAAATGCGCCATCTCCATAGACTAAACACTCAACATTTTTCCCCGTAAGCTCCTTAAACCTCTTTTTCAAATTTAAGTCAAATTTCTTTGTGTTTCTAGGATTAAGT
>CALWHN010000035.1 GCA_944380415.1 uncultured Clostridia bacterium
TTCTGAGTTTATTGTCCATAAAGTCTTATTTTTGATTTCGTGTTTTTAAATTTGCGACAGCACAAAAAATCAAATTTTGATTTCGCGACAAATCAAAATTATTTGCTGCAAATTTCAATAAATTTAGAAAAAATAGTGTTATGAAGTTGGTCTTTCTGATATAAAGATTCCGGATGAAACCTCATGCCTAAAAAACATTTTTTTGATTTGTCTTCCGTTACTTCAATGTTACCAAATTCATCATATGCTGCTATAGATAAAAATTTACAATCACCAATAGTATTTTTATGGCGAGAATTCACATACATTTTCTCGACATTTAATATTTGAAAAAATTGGGAATTATTATCAATAGTAATCGAATGAACATATTCTTTATTAGATTGGCTGTGTATTTCTGGTCGTGGAACTCTTTTTGTTGTTCCACCAATTCCTCTGACTAAGTTATTGTGCCCAGCACAAATACCAATAATAGGAATGTTTTTTTCATAACAATATTTTGCAATCCACATTTCGTAAGCATCGCTTTCCCGACCACCAGACAAAATAACACCATCGCAAAGTGAAATTTGTGCAATTAAATTTTCTTGGTCTTGTTCAGTAAGTATAGAATTTATATTTGAATATATTTCCGTTTCATTATTTTGATCTATTAAAATTATTTTATTGCAAGGTGGAATAATTCCAATAGCAATTGCACCATTCTCAAATATTGCGTTTTTCATTTCATCAGAAATATAAGTAAATGTTCTAACATTATCTATTTCTCTATGTTTAGATACTAAACCAATTATAACTTTTTTCATAAATATCTAATTAAAATATCCTTGTGTTAAATATAGATATAATTTCTTAAATTTTTTATCATTTTTTTTAAACAAAACCTCGATCATAAAAAACCGACATTTTAAATTGCAACTTTGGTGCGCCAGAAGGGATTCGAACCCCTGACCTTTGCCTTAGAAGGGCACTGCTCTATCCAGCTGAGCTACTAGCGCATTTGCATGGAAGATAGTATCACAATTTAATTGCTTTGTCAATAAATTGTTGGGCAATTTTTTAATTTATGTTATAAATATTTTGAACTTGGAAAAAAATATTTAAAAAGGAGAAAAATTATGAAAATTGTGATAACAGGCGCAGCAGACGGCCTTGGGAGAGAGCTTGCGAGAAAGCTTTCAGACAACAAACTTGTTTTAATTGACTATGCGGAGGACAAATTAAAAGAAGTTGCAAAGGAATACAACTGTGAATACTATGTTTGCGACCTTTCATCTTCCGAACAAGTTGAAAAAACATGCAACGAAATTTTAAAAAGCAACGAGGATTTAGACATCTTAATCAACTGCGCAGGAGCATGGGTAAACGAAAGAGCCGAGCTTAACCTTTCAAAGCTTAGAAACATGATTTTAGTTAATGTTTTTGGAACAATTGGAATGACCTCTTGCCTGCTTCCAAAATTTAAGGAGCAAAAAAGAGGACTGATCATCAACATAAACTCTCAAGCAGGCGTTGAGCGCGAAGAGGGATTTCCAGTTTATGGCGCAACAAAACATGCAATGGCTGCATTTAGAAAAAATGTTAAACGAAATTTTGGAAACAGCAATATAAAAATAACGGATATTCACCCAGGAATGATTCAAACCAAACTGTTTGAAAAAGACGGCGTAAACTATCCAGACGAAGCGTTTAAGGCTTACAGTCTTTCAAAAGAAACCGTTGCAGATGCCGTCCTGTTTGTAATAAACCAGCCCGAGGAAGTTGTTATTCCTGCGCTAGAAATAAAAAATGTTCACGAAAATCTTTAAATTTTAAACTTAAAAAAAGCCGAGAAATTTCCCGGCTTTTTTGTACAATAAAACCACGCATGTGCGTGGTTTAAACTTAAATTTTAGCTAATCAACCATTTTAAGCGAGGTGTTCATGTCAACCTTCTTTATTTTATGGAGCAAAAGCAAATCGATTAGCCCTATTAACGCGATAACAACCGCTATTGTCAATAGATAGACCCACCAGCTTACATCTGCAATTGAACCAATGTCTAAGTATCCAAACAAAAACCAAACAAGCAAGCAACCAACTGGAATTCCAATTGCAATTCCCATAAGTGACATAATGAAAATTTCGCGATAAATATAGCCTGCAACTTCTGCTTGGTGATAACCCAAAACCTTTAAGGTTGCAATTTCCCTTGTTCTTTCGCCAATGTTCATGTTTGTCAAATTATATATAACTAAAACGCAAAGAGCACATGCAAAGAGAACAATGACAGATGAAATTAGAGAAACTGCGTCTGCAACTGCTCCAAGTTTGTCGCTTGTTGTTGTTGCGTTATAAAGCGCAACACCAGCAAAAACAATTGCCGTTGAGCCGCCAACAGAAACAAGCGTCATAATCAAATGTTTTTTATATCTAAAAATGTTCCTAAGGGTTGATTTATATTTAAATTTGGTTCTATTCCAAATAAAAGGAATTTTTTCAAGGAAAATTTTCTTTCCAGCTTTAGGTGCTTTTGGCCTTAAAAGGTCCGCCGGCTTTTCCTTTAGATAGTCGCCAATAATAATTCCAGTTACGCCACAAACGGCAGCAATCACTCCAAGCGAAACAACTCCTCCAATCAAAATGTTGTAATAGCTTGCCATTTCTGGGAGGAAAAGAACTGTGTTAAAGCCAGGATAAATTATCAGCGGAATTAAGAAAGTTCCAGTTGCAAGCCCAAGCGCACAGCCAAGAATGCAACTTACTGCTGAGAATATCAAATATTTAAAAGAAATTTTTCCGTTTCCATAGCCAAGGGTTTTATAGCACCCAATAATTTGCCTTTCTTCCTCAATTAGTCTTGTCATTGTTGTTAAAGCAACCAAAATTACAACGGAAATGAAAAATAGAGGGAAAACCAAACTAATTTTTTCAACTTTATCCGTGTAACTTTCTGTAACTAAATAACTTTTATTTTCTTCAACTGTTAAAATTTCAACAGTATCAAATGAAAGGGTTTCTTCAAGCTCTTGAGCTGCAGCTGAAACCATTTCCTTGTAGTCTTTTGTAAAATAATTAATTCCCGCTTCCTTATCCAATTTTAGATAGACATCTGTTGTTGGAAATGGAAGAAAATTATATGACGAATCTATGTAAACAATTAGCTCCAACGGGTTCTGATTTATAACATCTGGCTCAAAATCCTTGCTGTAAATCAACGGACTTCCAACAACGCCAACAATTTTGAAGGTAATTCCATATAATTCAACAGTGTCGCCCTCGGAATATTTTTGCATGTAGTCTGTTTGCCTTTCAACAACAATTTCATTTTGCGCCTGAGGGAATCTTCCAGAAATAAGTTCCAAGGTGTTGACGGTGTTTTCCTTGAAATCCATATAAATTATTCTTGAATTTAATTCTCCAATTTCCATGTCGATTGAAGAAACAGCTTGAAAATCAGCAACTCCTTCAAAGGAAGAAATTTCGTCTATTTGGTCTTGAGAAAAGCTTCCTGTTGTTGATTTAACAATCAAATCCGAAAAATTATGTGCCTCAAGGTTGTTGCTAACAGAAACCCTTGTTATTGGAGAAAGAGCGCCAAGCCCAGAAATTATTGCAATGCCAAGCATTACAATCAATGTGATTGCAAAAAATCTTCCCAAATTATTTCTAAATGTTCTGTCAATTGTTTTTGGATAGGATTTCATTTCTCTACCACTCAATCTCCTCTATGTCCTTTGGTTTTTCATTTTTTTCAATTTTTTCAACTTTTCCGTTTTTAATTTGAATAACTTTATCTGCCATGTCTTTCAAGGCGGCGTTGTGAGTAACAATTATAATTGTTTTATGCTCTTCGTTGCACATATAGTGGAGCAACTTTAAAATGCTTTTACCTGTCAAATAGTCAAGCGCGCCTGTTGGCTCATCACAAAGCAAAATCTTCGGATTTTTTGCAATTGCCCTTGCAA
>CALWHN010000036.1 GCA_944380415.1 uncultured Clostridia bacterium
AACGCGGCAAATTGTTTTAAGCGCGTTATAAAGGCTGAAATATGCGTTCAACTTGTCCTCTTCGTCATCACTCTTCCAAAATCTTCTTCTGTTAACGCGGATATACCAGTTTGTTAAATTGTCAATCAAGTTTTCAAAATCCCTAACAACAAGGAAATAGTTGTTGTTGTTGTAATTTGCAGTTGAATTTTCAACAAATTTGTTACACTGCTCCCAAAGCCACTTGTCTGTTGTGTCGAAACTTTCAAAGTTAATTTTAAAGCCGTCAAGTTTTGGCTTGTCGATGAGTGCATATGTGTTAAAGAAAACATATGCATTCCAAAGGCCAAGAAGCTTTCTTTTAATTTCATCTGTAATTGAAAAGCCAAAGCGCGTGTCGTTCAACATGTTGTTTGATGCAAAAAGATATCTAATTACATCTGCGCCTGTTTTGTCAACAAGGTCGTTAAAACTTATGTTGTTTGGCCCAGATTTAGAGAATTTAGAGCCATCTTCTGCAACAAGCATTGCAAAGCCAATAACCTTTTTATATGGGGCCTTTCCAGTTAATGTAACGCTCATGAACAAAAGCGAATAGAACCAAAGTCTTATTTGCTCCTTCATTTCAATAACGCATTCTGCTGGGAAGTTCTTTTTGAAAAATTCCTTGTCTGTAAAATATTTCTTTGTGCTAAACGGCGTAATTCCAGCGTCAAGCCAACAATCTCCAA
Source organism: uncultured Clostridia bacterium (assembly GCA_944380415.1). Lineage (GTDB taxonomy): Bacteria > Bacillota > Clostridia > Christensenellales > UBA1242 > UMGS687. The sequence continues at coordinate 711 of CALWHN010000036.1, forward strand.
CTTCCGAAACGCGCCTAACCTTTGCGCCACACTCTGGGCATGTAATTTCAATATCATCAATATATGGCCTGTGGAGATGTGGAAGAGCGTTAACCTGGCTTTCGCTTGAAAGTTTTTTAAGTTCTTCAATAGAACCAACAACTGTTAACTTGCCGCATTTCTCACAGCGATAGAATGGAAGAGGAAGCCCATAGAAACGCTTTCTGGAAATGTTCCAATCTCCCATGTTAACAAGCCAGTCCAACATCCTTTTCTTCATGAACTCTGGCTGCCAAACAACGGTTTCAACAGCGTCAATAAGCTGTTGCCTAATTTCATCTGCCTTGATATACCATTCCTTAGTCAATCTAAAAATCAAAGGTTTCTTGCAGCGCCAGCAAACCGGATATCTGTGTTTATACTTGTGGGTGTAATACAACTTTCCGCGCGCCTTTAGTTGATCGAAAACCAAATCTGAAACTTCGCCGGCGTCTTTCCCAGCAAAAAATCCAAAATTCGAATAAAAAATTCCGCTCTCATCAACAGGGCAAACATTTGGAAGAGAAAGCCTTTGGCCAAGCTCAAAGTCCTCCGCTCCGCAGCCCGGTGCAATGTGAACCGCGCCAGAGCCCTCCTCTGCATCAACATCTTCCCATGGAACAATTTTGTGAACAAAGTTTTGCTCTTCAAGCTCTTCAAAACAAGTTTGATAGGTAAGCCCAACAAGCTCGCTTCCCAAAACTTCAGTTTCAACGGAAATTAAGTCGTCCTTTAAAACTTTAATTGCATTCTTTCCTACAACAAGTTTTCTGTTGCTGGATTTAACATTACAAACGCAATAAACAAGTTCTGGGTTAACGGCAATTGCAACGTTGGAGGAAAGCGTCCAAGGCGTTGTTGTCCAAACAAGCATGTCCCAATCTCTCTCAAAAATTGGAAGTTTAAAGAAAACGGCAACATGCTCCATGTCCTGATAGCTGTCTGCAAGTTCGTGCTCTGAAAGAGATGTCCCACAGTGGCTACACCATGGCATTGGCCTAAACTTTTCAATCAGCCAGCCCTTTTCATAACATTTCTTTAAGAAATACCAAATTGAAGTTATGTTCGTGTCGGAATTTGTGAAATATGAATCATTCCAATCCATCCACTGGCCAAGCCTTTGACTTTGAGCGGAAATTATGTTTGCAAAGTGGTTAACTCGCTCTATGCAGGCCTCAGTGAACTTGTCCATTCCAAATTTTAAAATGTCCCTCTTGTCCTTTAGTCCAAGCATTTTTTCAACGCCAACTTCAACCCAAAGACCTTGGGCATCGAAACCATTTTGATAGTGGGCGTCAAAACCTTGAAGCGCCTTATATCTAAGCATAATGTCTTTAAGCGACCTGTTCCAGCAGTGGTGCAACTTCATTTCGTTGTTTGCTGTAATTGGGCCGTCCAAAAAGGCATAGTATTTTCCTGTTTTTTTGTTCTTTTCTTTAACTTTGTTAAAAATTTTGTTGTCTTCCCAAAATTTTAAGACCTCTTCCTCATTTTTAACCAAATTTGGCATTGCCGGTTCTTTTTTCATCTTCATCTCCTAGTTGCAAAGAAAAATATTGTAAACACTTACAACAGGAATTTTAGCACATATTCATTAAATAATCAAATAATATTTAATTAACTATATATGTTTGTTGTTAAAAAGTTTTGTTTGTTTCTCCAATCTTTTTCAACTTTAACAAACAACTTTAACATAACTTTTTTGCCAACAAGTTTTTCAATGTCTGCCCTTGCGCGAGAGCCAATTTGTTTAAGCTTTTCGCCGCCCCTTCCAATTATGATTGACTTATGACTTTCCTTTTCGCAAATTATGTCAACGGCAATTTCAAAGAGCATTTCGCTTTCGCTGTGGGAGATGACCTCGCAAAAAACGCCATGGGGAATTTCTTCATTTATTGTTGAAAGAACCTTTTCGCGAACAATTTCGGCGCAGAAAAACAAAACCGGCCTGTCGGAAACTTCTTCGCCGCTAAAGAGAAAATTCCTTTCCGGAAGGTTTTTAATAATAAGTTGCTTTAATATGTCAACATTTTTCCCGCTTTTGGAGCTGAACGGAACAATTTCGCTTGCACCAACTTCATTTAAAAGCGAAAGATTTTCTAAAAGTTTTTTCTGGTCCGCTAAATCAATTTTGCTAACACCAACAATAACTTTTTCAAATTTTGCTGTCATGTTTTTTATGTTTTGTATTTCTTCTTCCGAAATTTCCTTGGAACCGTCAACGAGATATAAGATTAAATCCGCCCCTTCGCTTGCCGCGCGATAGCTTTTGTTCATAAATTTATCCAACATTGTTTTTGCCCTGTGAATCCCCGGCGTGTCAATAAAAACAATTTGGCTTTCGCTTTCAGTTAAAATTCCAAGAACGTTAACTCTTGTTGTTTGAACCTTTGGAGAAACAATGTTCAGCTTAAAGCCCAAAAGCTTGTTTATGAGCGTGCTTTTCCCTGCATTTGTTTTTCCAATTACCGCAACATATCCCGCCCT
>CALWHN010000037.1 GCA_944380415.1 uncultured Clostridia bacterium
TTTTGGGGTTTTTATCTTATTATTTTAGATTCAAAATATTTTTCTTGGAAATTAATTTGTTTTAAAATCTCTTCATTTGTTAAATTTCTTCCGTCTGTTTCTATTAGTTTTTCGTCATGGTCGTTTGTTCTTCTAACAATTGCAACAACTTTTCCGTTGAAACTTTCAAGAGGAACATTCTCTCCAAGGACATAGGCGTCCAGCTCTTCGCCGTCCCCAGAAACTGTTCCTGGGATATAGCCGTAGTTAACTTCGTAGATAAATCCGTGTTTAGGGTGGGCGCTTCCAAGCGGGCGATCCATAACAACAAAAACATTTTTATCCAAATATTCTTCTGTTTTCATGTTAAAAATTATATCAAATGTCATAATTTTGTTCAACAAATTGTTGACAAAATTTTTTTATTGACTAAAATATAATTGTGCGTTTGAGACAAGTAGCTTTTGCTGATTCGCAAAGAGAAAGGTTGGTTGGTGAGAAACCCAAGATAGGCAAAATGTGAAACCACTCATGCAAGTGCGCATGCTTTAAAGAGAGGTTATTGTTTTATTTTAAAACAATTTCAAATAAGGTGGAACCGCGGAAACTTTTTTCGTCCTTATGCAATAATATATTTTTGTTTGTGTTATAGGAGGAAAAATATGGAAGAATTACAGACAATTCGCCACAGCCTTGCCCATGTTTTGGCAAAAGCATTAAAAAAATATTATGGAGATGTTCTCTTAACAATTGGGCCGGCAACTGCGGACGGCTTTTATTATGACATTGATCTCGGCCAAAATTTAACAAGTGAAGACATGCCAAAAATTGAAGCTGAGATGAAAAAGATTATAAACAACAACGAAAAATTTGAAAAAATTGTTGTTTCCAAAGAAAAAGCTCTTGAACTTTTCAAGGATAATCCATACAAAACGGAGATAATAAGCGAACTTCCAGATGGCGAAGAAATTAGCATCTATAAACTGGGAGAAGATTTTTTCGACCTTTGCAGAGGCCCTCATGTTGCATCAACGGGAAAACTTTCAAATGCTGGCTTTGAATTTAAGGTTATAAACGGCGCATATTGGCGCGGAAGCGAAAAGAACAAAATGCTTCAAAGGGTATATTTCTATGCCTTTGCAAACAAAGCTGAACTTGCAGAGCACAAAAAGCAAGTTCAAGAGGCGCTGAAGAGGGACCACAACAAGCTTGGCAGAGAGCTTGAATATTTCACAACTGTTGACTACATTGGCCAGGGGCTTCCAATCATGCTTCCAAAAGGGGCGAAGACAATTCAAATTATGCAGAGATTTGTTGAGGATGAGGAGGCAAAGCGCGGCTATCTTTTGACGAAAACTCCGCTGATTTCTAAAACAGAGCTTTTCAAAATTTCTGGGCATTTGGACCACTATCGCGAATCCATGTTCATTTGGGGCGACGAGGAGAAGGGCGAAGCGTTTGCGCTTAGACCAATGACTTGTCCATTTCAATATCAAGTTTTCTTAAACAGAACCAGAAGCTATAAAGATTTGCCAATGCGCCTTGCCGAAACTTCAACGCTTTTTAGAAATGAAGCAAGCGGCGAGTGCCACGGACTAATTAGACTAAGGCAGTTCACAATTTCAGAAGGTCACATCATTGTAACGCCGGAGCAACTTGAAGATGAGTTTAGAAATTGCGTTGACCTTGCAAAATATTCTCTTGGCTGCATGGGGCTTGGAGATGATGTTTCATTCAGATTTTCCAAGTGGGACGAAAATAACAAGGAAAAATATATTGGAAGCAAAGAAGAGTGGGACAGAGTTCAAGACAAGATGAGAGAAATTTTGAACGATTTAAAAATTCCTTTCGTTGAGGCAGACGGCGAGGCAGCGTTCTATGGCCCAAAACTTGACATTCAAATTAAAAATGTGTTCGGGAAAGAGGACACGATTATTACAATTCAAATAGACTTTCAAATTGCAGAGCGATTCCAAATGTTCTACACCGATGCAGACGGCGTCAAGAAAAATCCATATATAATCCACAGAACAAGCGTTGGTTGCTATGAAAGAACCCTTGCATACTTAATTGAAAAATATGCGGGCGCTCTTCCGCTTTGGCTTGCGCCAGAACAGGTTAGAATTTTAACAATAAATGAAAGGAACAAGGACTATGCCCAAGGCGTTGCAGATAAATTCATTGAAAACGGACTAAGAATTACAACAGATTTCAGAAATGAAACAATAGGATATAAAATCCGCGAAGCAATGTCCCAAAAACTTCCATATCTTGTCATCATTGGAGAAGAGGAAGAGAGCAATAAAACAATTTCAATTAGAGGAAGGGGCTTTGAAAATCTTTCTGGGCTTAAAGTTGAGGACTTTATCAATAGGTTAAAAGAAGAAGTTAAAACATTTAAAAAGTAGGGGGAGAAATTATGAAAACTTTAGTCGCATATTTTAGCGCAAGCGGAACAACAAAAATGGTTGCAAACCGCCTTGCCGGCACTATTTATGAAAGAAAAACTGAACTTGAATTTGAGTATAAGTAATGCTATGAAAAGCTGCTCAAAGAAAAACAAGCCAGACGAAAAAGAAATAAAGATTTTGAGATGTAGAGTTTGACATCAATTTTGACATCAAATAACACACTTTTAGATAGTTTTAGAAAGAATTTGACCGAAAGTTAGGATTTTTAACTTTCGGTCATTTTTTATGTTTATTTTAATGCCAGAAAACATTTGCTACAAATTTTGGGTGTATTTGCAACAGTTTTTCGGACAAAATTCCGTTATAAAAACATAATAAAAACCCCTATAAAACCGGGGTTTTAGACTGGTAGGATTGAGTGGACTCGAACTATCAACAAAACGGGCTTATATTCGCTCCGCTCATAGCTCGGTGGGCAAATAAAAAAAAGAGTGGGGGCCCACTCAATTCTCTGGTAGGATTGAGTGGACTCGCGAAAGTGCCAGCGCAGCGCCAGCACGAAGTCGCGTA
>CALWHN010000038.1 GCA_944380415.1 uncultured Clostridia bacterium
GCCGGTCTTCAGCTCCAGCGACGGCTCCAGTGCGTTGAGGATGCTGCTCTTGCCCACACCTGAGTTGCCGGAAAAGGAGCACACCTACCAGAAAAAACAAACAGAGAAACTATGCATATCAATATGCAAAGAAAAGATGCTAGGAATTTTATGCTTTTTCTATCTGTCAAAACAATCTCCCTTTTTAACAATATTTAGTATAACACAAAAACGTTAAAACTTAGTCAAAATTTTTCAAATTTACATATATATTTAAATGAGCGCCAAACGCCTTTTAACGAAGCAAAAATGTTTGACATACAATGTAAGTGATGGAGCACATATGGATAAGTTTTTAATTAAAGGCGGCAAAAAACTTGGGGGTGCTGCTGAGATTACATCTGCGAAAAATGCATATCTGCCAATACTAGCGGGCTGTATTTTATCCGAAAAACCAATTTATTTGAAAAATTGCCCAAAATATGTTGACATAATTAACATGACAAAAATCCTTGAAAACCTTGGGGCAAAGGTTTTGCCCTTGACGGCCGACGGCCAAATACATAACGGCTGCGACATAAAAATTGATTGTTCAAGCTTAAGTTCCCACGCAATTCCCCACGAACTTGCCTCTGTTATTAGGTCGTCAATCTTTAGCCTTGGTTCAATTCTTGGCCGCTTCAAGAAGGCAAAAGTTGCATATCCTGGCGGTTGTGAAATTGGGGCGCGCCCAATCGACCTCCACATAAAAGGCCTCAGAGCGTTAAACGTTAAAATTTCAGATAGACACGGCTATTTAACCTGCGATGGAACTAACATGCGCGGAGGAACGGTTAATTTAGACTTTCCAAGCGTTGGCGCAACAGAAAATATAATTCTTGCCGCAACACTTACCAAGGGAACAACAAAAATTATCAATGCAGCAAAAGAGCCAGAGATTGTTGACCTTGCAGATTTTTTAAATTCAATTGGTGCAAAAATTTATGGCGCTGGAACGAGCACAATTACAATTGAGGGCGTCAGCAAACTTTCTGGCGGAGAATACACGCCAATTCCAGATAGAATTATCGCCGGAACATATTTAATTGCGGGGCTAATTTGCGGCGGCGACATTGATTTATTAAATTTTAAAGCGGAGCACAATCTTGCCCTTTTAGAAAAACTTAAATCGACAGGCGCGAGGTTTAAAACATTAAACGGCGTTTTTAACATAAAATCTGACGGAAGATTAAAATCAATTCCAAAAATTGAAACTTCGCCCTATCCAGGTTTTCCAACAGATCTTCAAGCCCAAATTTTGGCGCTTCAAACGGTTAGCCGAGGGACAAGCATAATTGTTGAAAACCTCTTTGAAACAAGGTTTAAACATGTTCCAGAACTTGTTAAAATGGGCGCCAATATCACAGTTAAGGATAGAACAGCAGTTATAAACGGCGTTGACAAGCTTTATGGCGCAAGCGTTTGTGCAACAGATTTGCGCGGCGGCGTTGGCCTTGTTTTGGCCGGTCTTTGCGCAGAGGGTTACACAACAGTCAATCATGTTCATCACATAGACAGGGGATATTACAAGCTTGAAAATCAGCTTCAAAACCTTGGAGCAGATATAACTAGAACGAGCCAGACCTAATTCCAATTACAATTTGAGGATTTTCTTTATTTTTTAATTGATTATATTTTTTAATAACATAAATAAGAATCGGCCCAAGTGTGAAAGGGAAAACAATTCCACAAAAGACGCCTGTCCACTTTAACTCATTCTTTTCTTTATTGCTATACTTGATGAGCGGGGCAGAAAAGCGTGAAAATGCTAAAAAAGCAGCTAACAATAAAATTCGCCAGAAAAACGCCCTTTGGCTTTGATTTATCTACATAAGTTGTTCTGTTAAATTCATGTTTTAAAATTACTGGTTCGGAGCTTTTCTTTCTTTTTTTCATGGTTGCCTCTCATGAGCATATGATAACATATCAATTTGTTATTTGTTACTTTTGTTTGGAAAAATTTAAAATTGTGATATAATTCTTTTCAATTTAAAGGAGCGAACTATGGAAAAATCTTTTGTTATGATTAAACCAGGTTTTTTAGAGTTTGAGCCTCAAATTGTTGAAAGGCTTAGCAAAATTGGGAAAATCACAAAGCGCCAAAAGATGAAGCTAAACGATGAAATTTTGGCTGCGCACTATCATGAACACATTGGAAAACCCTTTTATGAGGGCCTTTGCAAGTACATGAAAAGCGGAGAAGTTGTTGGTTTTCAAGTTGAAGGAGAGGACGGCCTTGTTGAAAAAATTAGAGAAGTTGTTGGCTCAACAAAAAACCCAGAAAAAGGAACAATTCGCCACGACTTCGGAATTGGAGAAATTACAAGGAATGTAATTCACGCTTCCGATAGCCCAAAGAGCGGCGAGGAAGAATGTAATCGGATGTTTGAGCAAATAAATCAATTTGGAATTGAAATTCTTTAAAAGGGCAAGCCGGTTTGCTCCTTATTTAATAAAATGATTGACAGGTAAAGATAAACTTTGCTATAATGCAAATTGCTTCAAACAGCAAATTTTGCAATAAGCATCATGGACTCTGTTCATGTATAAAAGTTAAGCAAAAAGGCTGATAAGCTTTTCTCTTAACTCATGCTGATGTGGCTCAGGGGTAGAGCACTTCCTTGGTAATTTTAAAATAACCAAAATTTACACCTCAAAAAACACTCAAAAATTTAATAAAAATTGCTTATGCTAATGTAGCACAGTCGGTAGTGCACCGCCTTGGT
>CALWHN010000039.1 GCA_944380415.1 uncultured Clostridia bacterium
AAATAAAGTTGATTATCAAACAATTATTTTTATATAATTTTTCGCAATATAAATTTTAGTGTTAGGATTGGTTGTCGGTCTTTCCGCCAAGAGATTTTGAGTTTTAAAATGGTAAGGTTAGGCGTTTTTGCGCTTAATTTTTTTGTGCAAAAACAACTTAGCTTAAATGATTTTTTCATGTTTGTAGTATAACATATTGTTTTTAGATTTGTTAATAGGTTAACTTAAAGATTTAAAAAGGTAAATTTTCCAAAAAGCGCTTTCAAATTGCACTTTTTAATTAAATTTTTTTACATATTAAGAAACACATTTTGTGTAGTGGACGCTTATTTCTTGGCAAGGTCAAAGCTTTTGTCTATAAGCGCAAACAGGGCGTCGTTTGGAAGGCTGTTGTTTAAAATTATTGTGATCCAGTGGTTTTTATTCATGTGATAGCCTTGAAAAATTTTTTCGTTATCCACAATTTCGGAAATTCTTTGGCTTTCTGCTCGAAGGTCTAATATTTCAATAACTTCATTACTTTCCAAATTAAGTTTGTTTGCAGAAACAGTCAACAACGCGCCATACCACTTGTTATTGTCGTTCCTTCTCCAAATTGCGTTGTTTGGAAATTTTGGCCATAAAAATTCCAGTTCACTTCCATATTTTTCTTTGATGTATAAAATAACTTCATGGGCCTGCTTGCTTTTAAAAATATTTTTTTCAAAGCAATTTTTCTTAATATTTTGCAATATTTCTTCATATTCTTTTCGAATTTTACCAACAAAGCTTCCGGTTGCACCTTCAACTAAATGAAGAACATATTCGTCGCCAGAGCTTTTATCTAACATCTCGGTTGAGAGTTTGCCATTCTGATCCACAACAATTTTAAGCAAAAATTGGTTTTCTCCAACTGGGGCGGAGTATGTGTAGCGCCCATTCGCTTCAGCAAACCCAAATTCAATAAGTTTATTAAAATTAACTTTTGTGTCCTTAAAAATTTCCTGTTCCATTTCTTTTCTATTATATATTAAAGGTTATCCGGGGGCAAACAAAATGATAAAACTGTGCCACTTTTAAAAAGTTTTGTTTTAAAATTAAATGTGGTAAATTATATATGAAAGGTGTTTAAACGAGGAACAAGAAAAAATTCGTTTTGTTAAAAAAATGTTATATTATTAAAGATTGTTAGGGAGGGTTGTTATGCAGAAAATTGTTGAAGAATTTAACAGGGTAAAGAGAGCCAACAAAAAACAGATGCCAATTTATGCAAGGCTTTTAGACACTCAAAGCGAACTTGGAGAGCTTTCAAAGGAATATTTAAAGGCTTCAAAGTATGGAACTGTTAACTTTAGCATGAACGAAAAATTTAAAGACGAGTTTGGTGACACGCTATATTGCCTTCTCTCGCTTGCTTGCGAGGCGAATTTAGATGCGAAAGAATGTTTGCAGCTGGCAATTGAAAAATATCGAAAGAGAATTGAAGAAAAAAACTCAATGGGAAGCGGGGTTATTTAATTTTTTTAAAGAGGACAAATGGAAAGCGAACAAAATGTTGTTGAATTTTATGTTTTATGCAATAAGTTAAAAAATGTTATTCGAAGCGGTTGGAAGCTTTGGAATGTTGAGCGCGAAAGGGTTGAAAGCGTTGCAGAGCATGTCTATGGCGCGCAGATGCTTGCAATTGCAATGTGGTCTGAATTTAAGTATGACATAGACTTAAAAAAGGTTTTGTTTATGCTGGCTGTTCACGAATTAGAGGAAATTGTTATTGGGGATTTAACACCTTTTGAAATTAATAGAGAAACAAAACAACAGCGCGGACATTCGGCAGTTGAAAAAATTTTGGAAAACTTAACAACCAAACAAGAAATTCAAAATTTAATCTTTGAGTTTGACAACAGAAAAACAAAGGAGGCAGTTTTTGCCTATCAATGTGATAAACTTGAGGCAGATTTACAGTGTAAGCTTTATGACGAAGAAAACTGTGTTAACCTAATGGCGCAAGAAAACAATATTGCTTTAGAAGAAGCAAATGTTAAAAAGCTGCTAAAAGAAGAAAACAATTCTTGGTCGAGAATGTGGCTTAGATTTGGCCAGCAATTTTCTTTCTATGATGACAATTTCATGAAAGTTTCAAAATATGCCATGAACAACAAAATTAACAAATCCAAACTATAAAACCATAACAGGGCAGGGCGGAGACGCTTTTGCTGCCAGAAGCATTTGAGCAGCAAAAACAGTTGTTAAACAAAACTCTGAAATGTTTCATTTAAAAAAAAAGAGGCTTCAAAAAATGAAGCCTTTTCTAGTTTAAGACGCAATTTGTTTATTTTATTCTCCTTGCTCTTTTTCTGGGGCTTTTTCTTTTGGCTCTTCTTTTGGCTCTTCTTTTGGCCTTTCTTTAAGCCCGGGGAACATTGTTTCGAAAAGCCTTTTAAAATTTTCGTCTAAATTTTCCATTTATTCTTCTCCTTTTAAACATTAAACCTAAAAAGCATTATGTCTCCGTCTTGAACTACGTAGTCCTTTCCCTCAATTCTAACTTTTCCCTTTTCGCGCGCGGCAAGGTAGGAACCGCAATCCATCAAATCTTGAAACTTAACAACTTCGGCCTTAATGAAACCCTTTTCGAAATCCGAATGGATTTTTCCCGCCGCCTCTGGCGCTTTTGAGCCCTTCTTAATTGTCCAAGCTCTAACTTCCTTTTCGCCTGCCGTCAAAAAGCTCATAAGCCCAAGA
>CALWHN010000040.1 GCA_944380415.1 uncultured Clostridia bacterium
TAGTGCACCGCCTTGGTAATTTAAAAATAGCCAAAATTTGCACCTCAAAAAACACTCAAAAATTTAATAAAAATTGCCCATTTTGGGCTTATGCTGATGTGGCTTAGCAGGTAAAGCACCACCTTGGTAAGGTGGAGACCACGGGTTCGAGTCCCGTCATCAGCTCCATAAAATAAAATCGCTAAAAGCCTTATAAACAAAGGGATTTAGCGATTTTTTATTTTCTAAAATTTTTATCAATTTTTACTCCAAAAATTCGGTAGGTACATTTTTAGGGTATCGTAGGTACATAAAAAAGTAAAAAAATAGACCGATTTTTAATTAAAATTTCTAAAACTCAAAAATCGGTCTAAAACTGTCTAAATACACTTAAAACTATCCCCGTAGGTACATGTAGGTACATTCTAAAACCATTTAAAAAATCAATATCTACATCTCTTTTTTAAATTGAAATACTGTTGTTTTGTCTTAATCAAATAAATTAAATATTAAAATTTTTTTTAATATCACTGTAAATCAAATTTTCAAACGCATCAAATTGATGTTTTATTGTTTCATCTTGAGTGTCAACATAGTTTAGAACTTTAAATGGTACTCCATAGTCACTTATTTTTTTACCTTCTTCAGTAATAGAATTATATTCTAGATATTTTAATAAAATATTTATACCAGAAATTTCATCGATAGGTATATTTGTCCTTTTTGATAAAACAAACCTAAACAGTAAATCAAAAACTCCTAAATATTTAACTAATTCATATTTAAATAAGTTGAATGTTAATTTTGCGACTTCTCTAATAGCTTTATTTGTTTCAGAATGTGTTTTTTCGTATGCCAATATTCCGGGATATCCATTTTGAATATAATTATGTACTTTAACGGTTAAAACCGAATTTTTGTTATTTGAAGACTTATATTCAATCATATTATATAACTCTCGATTCGTTATTATTGGTTTTATATAATTAAGCATAAAATCAAAATAATCCCAATTTAACCCTCTATAAGATTTACACACACTTTGTATTTTATATATTTCCAAATCTGTTATTCTGTTTATTTTTTTGTATAATGATATTTTATCTGATAGTTTTATTGTTTTAAATTGATTAACTATTTCATCTGTTAATCCTAATTGATACGCTTCCTCTAATAATTCATTTTTTGTCTTTTTTTCTAAAGGGCTTAGATACTTTTCTGGCGCAGATAAAATATCGACTTCATTTTTTACAATATTTTTATCGTATTCTATATTTCTTATAAAATCGCCATCTGATTCCATTATTTGTTCAAAATTATTATTTATTGCAACAACCCTTCCTTTATAATGTGAGATAAACCTTCCAGCTCTTCCAGCTATATTTTGCGCATCAAATTTTTTTAATGGTTTTTGCCCTTTTTTATCTGACATAACAACTATATTTTTTGCATTTGTATTAACACCCTCTGTTATAGTTGTTGTGCTAACTATAACATTTAAAATCCCATCATTAAAAAGATTTATAATTTCTTTTTGTATATATTTAGGAATATAACCATGATGAATTCCTATTCCTTTTTTTAAACATTTGCTTAATATCCAATCCTCACCAAAAATAAGATTAATATGCTCTTTAAATAATAAAAATCGTTTCATCTTTTCATTTATATTGGCTGTTACAGGAATAGGTATATCTTCTCTATATTCTGCTATTTTTTTTGCTAATTGTTCAGCATTATATCTTGAACAAGTATAAACTATTGAAGAACTATCTTTTTTGTTAAAACTATCTAAAACAATTAATAAACGTGAATTTTTATCTTTTTTATTTATTAAAAAGTCCACATTATCAATGCTATAACTATCGTTTTTATTTATTGTCAGTAGTTCTTTATTAACTATTTCAACATCATTATATTCAAGAATTTTAAAATTATTATCATTTAAAAAATTATTTATTGATGTCTCGCAACCTTCTGGTGGAATTTGAATGAATGGACCTGCAAGTAACAAATCTTTGCTTGACAAACAAGATGTCTGTAATGCCACTCTAAATGAAGTATCTCTTTCGTTTTCTCCAATAGTTTCATTATCAATTATAAATTGGTTATCAATCTTATATACTTCATCCATAAAAATGAAATCAAATTTTATTTTACTATTGTGGTCCATCATTGATAAAAATCTTTCTGGAGTATAGATACAAACATTTTTTTGAGTCAAATCAATATGAGCATCACTAAGGGTAAATATTTGATAATCTTTAAAAAATGGATCTTTTAATATTTTTATATAATTTTCAGATAATAATGACAATGTTGGAAAAATAAACACAACATTTTTATATTTCATCTTTTTTATTATTTCATATACAATAAAGGTTTTACCGAAAGATGTAGGTGCAGTAAGAAAATATCTATTGGTATTTTCCATACAAAACTTATCTATTACTTCTTTTTGATATTTATGTAAAAATTTTTCTTTATCAATAGCAAGAGAAGAATTATATATCATATCAGATAGTGTTGATACACTTAAATAATCAAAAATAAAATTATCATCATTTCTGTATCGTATCAACATATCAAAATATTGTGGAATGCCAATTAGGTTGGATATATGATAAAGAAATATTAATTGATTTTTTGTAATATAATCATCTTTAATATTATCATAAAAATCACAAACGCTTTTTATTAAATTCTGTCTATTATTAACATCATCTTCTGTTTTGTAATATTGTTTGATTATATCTGATATTGCATTATTTATATAAGAGGTTCGTTCTTTCGAATACATTCCAAAACCTCCTTTTTAATTGTTATTGCATCATTAACAGGTAGCATTATAAAAAACAATGATACTTCTAAATCTACAGGAATATTGATAGGATTCTCATTATTTCTTTTATTTATTAATTTGATTATTGATTTTATAGTAGTATCGTAATTTTTATCTTCATTAGTTACTATTAATATAGGTCTCACTAATTTCATTTTATAGTTCTTAATATCTTCATAAAAATTTCTATATGGGTCTTTTCTACACTCACTAATAAATTTATTTATTAAAGGATTTTTAGTTTGAATTTCTTTGTTTTTTTGAATTATCGATTGAAAATTTTTGTTTAAATATTCCATTGATAATGTTTCTTGTAAAGATTTCCATAAACTTATTAAAGCCGAAGACGGCGTTGTATAAAACTTTGCCTCTCCAAACCATAATTCAATTTTACCATTTCTATCTATAATATGATGAGAATCATATCCATGAGCTTCAAAATTTGATAGCGGATCAAAAAATTGTCCCCTTGCAACAAATACGTCTGTTCCAAATTCTAACTGTAAAACTAAATTAAGCAAGACTTCACCGTAAAATCCTAGTTTTAATTGAGCATTTTCCGATTCAATATCTGCAAATCTTATTTTATGTTTTAATGCTTTTTGTTGTATTTCATTTAAATTATTTAAATCTATATTATACTCTTCAAAAGCAAAATCTACTATTCCATTATAAATTAATCCTGATATCTCTTTATTCCCTTTTGCCAAATAACAAAAATCATCGGATGTAGAGATATCTGATTTTGAAATACCATTTTCAATATTTGGCAATGAATATTCAAATGTAATAGTTTTTTTAAATAGTTCCTTTAAAGAATTTCTCATGCTTACCTCTGAACTATTATAACATATCGTTTTCTTAATTTCACTATTTTTTATAATATTTTCTAGTAACAATAAATACTTGAGAAAGTAAGTAAAATCAAAAAATTTAATATAAAGTTTGAATAGTTTAGTAATTTAATAAAGATACATGTTAGGAAACAACACTTATATCTTGCATTTTAAAATATTACGAATTATATCAAATACTAAACAAATTAAATGGACAGTAAAAGATTTGGATATTAAAATTTTTTAATTATAAAAAACTGAAAAATAATAAATTAATAAAATTTTTATATATTATATGCATTCAAAGATAGATAACAATTCTTAACACAAAAATCTAATGAGACAAAAAATATTACTATATAAAAACATTTTTAACAAAAATACATTAAGTTAACCTATCCTTAATACCTTTTTGTATTATTTATTATTAATTCTAAATTCTTTATTATTTTTTTAATAATACCGGTTATTTGTTTTTATGTAAATTTACATATTACATCTCATAATCTTTTTCTTTTCTCTTTTTTCTTTCTTCAAGTAATTGTTCAAGTAAATCATCATATTCTTCATCTGTCATACTTGAAAGCAAATCGTTCTTTT